>CASFMW010000012.1:50540-51067 GCA_949295935.1 uncultured Pseudomonadota bacterium
CTGTTTTATACTCATGTGCCGCCCAGGCTGCCGGATATTTGCTCTTATTTCCTGCTGCAACTATTTTTGCCGTGTTTCCACAGCTATCCAAATCCAAAAGTGCATCTGCTGCTGAGCTATAATTCGGCAAACTTGAGATATCCGTACCATAACCTCCCCATGTGTAAGAACCTATCGACTTTAGTGACATCACTTGTCCATGGCCAAATCCATCTACATAGACCACAACGCCTATCGGCGTTTTTCCTGATTGTGCTGTTACTGAACAGCTCTTATCTGAATTAAACAGATGCCCAATTTGACAAGATTTTAATGAGCTTTCTTGCTCCATAGTTTCAATTGTCTTTTCTAATTCTGTAATTTTTTCCGTTATCTCGGTTTTGATGTCGCTGGTACTACAATTCCAAGCTTCACCGAAGGGGCATTTTATGCCGCCGTCGCAAGCGGTGGTGCTGGTATAACCAAGTGTGGAACAAGTCGGGGTTGGAACACAGGTTTGGGCTTTGACTATGCCGCAACTTACGATA
>CASFMW010000013.1 GCA_949295935.1 uncultured Pseudomonadota bacterium
TGAAGAAGTAAAGTCTAAAGTTGAAAATTATATCTATTATTATAATAATGAACGTTATCAATGGAACTTAAACAAAATGACACCGGCTCAGCGCCGATGACATTTGCTTAATTCCATTTAACTTTCCCCCCGGGACTTTTTTACTTGCCCAATTTTCGGGGGACAGTTCAAAATCGGGGTTTTTTACAAATTAACGTAATTTTTCAAATTTCTTTGCCATAAAGAGTTCCATATTTTTTATTGGTTTAGGTATTTTTATCTCTTCAACACTTATACCAAAAGATTTCTCTGGCTCTATGGTTTTATCAATTTTCTTAGCTAATGTATTGCGAGAACGGGCCAAACTGTTATGTTTTAACTTTAAATTTTTTTGAACTCTTTTGATGGAAGCAAGCAATTCTGATTTTGCTTGCTTATCAAGATGTTTCAAGGAGAAATTAGTATAAGCCCCAGATTCAATTAATAAATCCAAAACTTTTCTTTTCTGAGGAGTATCTTTTACGGAAAGAGCAAAATCCAAAATAGTTAAGTCCTTATCAACGACTTGACAAACATCAGCACCGGCCTTAATCCACAAGTCAACATTTTTAGGATTTCTAAGCTGGAAAAATAAGGGAGAAAAATAAACTTTTTCAGGAGCAATATTTACATTATGAGGGTTATTTTTCATCTGCTTAAGAATATCTCTTTGTTCAAAGAAGCAGTATTTATAATAAGACATTAACTTATTAAATTCTGGATTATTTTGATTTTGTTCCAATACATTATCCATGTTTTTCAGTACATTATTAATAAAATTCTTTTTCTTTGGAGCATTAAACATTTTAGCAATAATATTCACGTCTTTGCGCCGACTTTTATCAGAAAAATTTTTTTTATGGAAACGCTTTGCCAGAATTGTTCTCATAAACTCTTCAGTGTATCTTTTTAATCCTAAAGCTTCATCAATGGCAGCAACACCTCCATGAAGCCTTATCACACTTTCTATTGCTTTAATATTATCCGGCAAAGAAGGATTAATTGGACACTCTAATAGTTCTACAAGCTTGTTAATGTTTTGATTTTTTAATTCATTGTGTTTACTTATTTTTTTTCTAATATCTTTTCTCTTTTTTCTGCTTTTAAGATATTTATACATAGAGAAAGTAAAACGAAAAACAAAAGATTTTCCCAAATCGGTCAGATAACTGTGATCAATCGGGATTTTTCCGCGTTTTGTTTTATTGAGCTTCAAACTATGTTTTTTAAAAGCTTCAAAAGCTTTAGGAGAATAACAATTTTCCAATACCACATTTTCAGCAAAGTCAGAAACCTTAACAGGATTAAGACAACCGTCATTATCAAAAAACTTGCTTTGCTCTTTTCTTTTTCTTATATCCCAAGCCTGTTTTATTAAGCTTTTCATAACATTTAAAGAAGCATAATATTTTGAAAGATAATTGCTATTTCCATAAATAGTTTTACTTTCAACAAACCCTTTTAACACATGGGTAGCACCTGTATGTAGAGCGTAAAAAGCGATATTTGCAAAATCAAAATCGGATTCGGAGCGCAGTAGCAAAGAAAAATAAGCAAAACATTCCGCATGCATTTCATTCAGATATAAATTATAATCGTTTTTAAGGGAATCAGGTTCTTTTTCAAAATCCAATCCAACATCTTGATAAAGTTTTTTCTTTTTATCACCATCAAAAACATTTAATGTTTTTTGAAGAGAATGAGCCGCCTCATGATAAAGGGTTGAAAGAGAATTATCATTATAAAAGGCGACAAATCCATTAAAATTTGTTCCTCCGCCAGATTGAGCCTTTTGGGAATAAACCATAAATTCTCCGTTTGGAAGATACCTAAAAATCTGCTTATATATCAAATTTTTTATAACGTCCCTACGACTGATATTTTTAATTCGGCAAACGTCTGAAATAATTTTCTCATAATCATAATAGCTAGAGTTTTTTACATTTTCAGAATGAATATCATTATAGTTAAACATCGGTGTTTTAGTAAAATCCGAAAGTTTTTCTAAATCTTTTTTAACATCAGCAAATTTAACCATTTTTTTCTCCTGCAATAACAGGATTATAGCAGAAAATGGATTCGTTCGCAATAAAAAAGGCGCTTGATTTTCAAGCACCTTTTTTAAGTCATTGCAAATGATTCATTACAGCTGTTACCCAACTTCCCTGGTTAGGATTAATTGTCAATAGTTTAATAATCTTAACTTTGATGTCAGGATAGATATTCACTAATCCGGCACTAGCGGTAAAGAACAAAATAGCGCGTTCACAGTTTGTGTCCTTAATCACATCAAGATGCTTAGCCAAAGCTAAAACCATGGAATAATAGTTTTTTGACTTTGTATTTTTTACAAAATCAAGCATATAATCGCTTGATAAAATTGTATAAATTGCATCCCAATTCCAATTGAACATATACATGGCACTATGACCGCTGACATTTGATTCAACATGAGCTTTAACAAAATCACAAAAAAGATCTTCACAGTTTTTCAAGATATTAGGATGCTTAGCAATAAGGTTGTAGAAAACACTTATTTGTGCATCAGGATTTTTGATAAAGTCTGAAAAGCTTCGCGGAAAATCTTTTACAAATAACAATTGTGCTTGCTCAAGCATAACCAAAGCCGATTGCTGAATCACAGCCAAATGAGAACAATCTTCTGGGATAACCATAGAAGGCAAAGCCTGAAAAGCTTCCTTAGATTTTTCTAAAGAAAGCGTTGCACTTTCATAAAAAGTCGCAATTTGACAAACATTCATATGACAATAATTTTAAGTTAATAATAAAAATAAGCGGAAAGAAATTTAAGCTGAAAATTATTTTTTGTCAAACAAAAATTGCTTAAGCTCATCCATAGAATAAAAAATGTTTTGAATTCCGAGAGCTTTAACTTTGTCTACATAGGCTTGATGTTGATAAATTTCGCTGCCTAAAAAAGCAACAACCGACATATTAGCGCGAATTGCCGCGGTCATACCGGCAATAGAATCTTCAATAACAAGACAATCTTGTTGTTTTTCTCCCATTTTTTCAGCCGCATAAAGAAAAAGGTCAGGTTCAGGTTTTCCGCGTTTAACGCAGTCAACGGTGAAAATATACTCGTCAGGAATAAGACCTCGGATGCCAATGACGTCTATTTTATGCATTGTTTTTGAGCGAATACCACCGGTTGCAATGCATTGTTTAAAAGTTTTATTTTTGAGAATATCAAGCACGCCGTCAAAAAGGTCAAGACCTTCCGTATCCATGGATTTCAAATCTATATCTAAAACATCAGCCCAAAACTTGTCATCAGTTTCATATCCCATTTTTTGAAGAATAACTTTTTTTGTGCTGTCGCTGGTTCCACCAAAATGACTATTTATCTCATCGAAAGAAAAATTGAGTCCAAGGCGGTCTTTAAAATAGGCTTGGCGATTTTTAAGCCAAACTTTTTCTGAATCGGCAATCACACCGTCAAAATCCCATATAAGCAATTTAAAATTATTAATCATAAAATTTACAACCTTTTCAAGAAAAATATTAACCTCGTCTAAAGCTCACAGAGAGGAATTTAACGCATTCTATGACATCTTTATTAACTTTCAATAAACAAGCGCTCTATGAGGCCAAAAAACGCCTTTTTTAAGACTTGCATAAAAGAACGAATTTTATTATACCAAATAATAAGGAGAACAAAATGGATAATAAAACAATTTATGCTTTATCAACCGTCAGTGGCAAATCTGGCGTTGCCATTATCAGAATTTCAGGCAACCATGCTTTGGAAGCCGTTCGACTGATGACAAATATAAAAGACAAAGAAATAAAACCGCGTTATGCTTATTATACCAAATTAAGAGATGTTAAAAACGCTCAGGTGATTGACAATGTTTTAATGCTTTATTTCAAAGCACCGAATTCTTTTACCGGAGAAGACATTGTTGAATTTCATACCCATGGTTCTCGAGCTGTTATAGCCAGTGTAATTAAAAATCTTGGAAAGATAGAAGGCTTTCGCATGGCCGAAGCCGGAGAGTTTTCCAAACGTGCCTTTTATAATAATAAAATGGATTTGACCGAAGCTGAAGGTTTGGCTGATTTAATTGATGCCGAAACCGAGGCTCAGCAAAAATATGCTCTGCGCCAAATGGAAGGAAATTTAAAAAACATCTATGAGGAATGGCGCGCGGAGCTGGTTGAGATTGAAGCTTATCTTGAAGCTTTCATTGATTTTCCTGAAGAAGAAATACCGGATGATATTACCAAAAAAATCGAAAACAGTGTATTTAAACTGCAAAAAGCGATTGAAGAACACTTGTCAGCCGACAAAATCGGAGAAAGATTAAGAGAGGGATTCCGCGTCGTTATTGTCGGCCGCCCAAACGCCGGAAAATCAAGTCTGCTTAATGCGATTGCCAAAAGAGATGTCGTGATTGTTTCAGACATTGCCGGCACAACACGTGACGCCATAGATATACACTTGGATTTAAAAGGCTATCCGGTTATTATAACCGACACCGCCGGAATCCGTGAAACCGAAGAAGCTATTGAAAAGCAAGGGGTCGAAATTGCTTATAAAAAAATCCAAGATGCTGATATGTTAATCGCAATCTATGATGCTTCAACAGACAGTGTTCAACTTTTTGATAATATTAAAAAGAGCTTTGATGGTGAAATTATCTATGTAGCAAACAAGTGCGATAAATTAAGCGCGGAAGAAAAACAACAACAAGATAAAGAAGGCCGCATTTTAATTTCAGCAAAACATCATGATGGTATTGATAATCTGTTGAATAAAATCAGCGAAGTTATTGCTGATAAATTTACCTCTAATTCAAATACGATTATCACCCGCGAGCGCTACCGTGAAGCTTTGAATGAATGTCTTGATAATCTGAAAACCTTTAGCTTGAATAAGGAAATCGAACTAAGTGCTGAAGATATTCGTCTCTCCGCTCGTGCGATTGGCAAAATTACCGGCCGCATAGAGGTTGAAGAAATCTTGGATAAAATCTTCGGTAGCTTTTGTATCGGAAAATAAATAAACACTGTATTTAAAAAATATAAAAAACACCGTATTTAAACTCTGTAAATTTAAAAGTCTTGTTAAAAGGCTAAAAATAGAGTACACTAAAAAAAACAAGGTGGGAGATAGAAATGTCCCAAGAAAAAACAAATAATAAAGAAGATAAAAAACAAGCTGTCATATTAGACGTTGACGGCGTTTTAAACAGTTATTCAAACAGCCGATTTTATTTTCAGTTTATATTTAAGAGTTTTAGAAATATGGCAAAAGTCCGCAGCCGAAAAGAGCTGCTGAAAGAACTTCCGAAATTAAAAAAGCACGGTGGCCCGAATGCCCTATTCTCTTTCGCTAAAGAATTTTGTAGGGATGATTATACTTTTGAAGCCTATAAAAATAATTTAATTAACAGTCTGAATTTTAATTTGATAAAACATGATCCTTCTCTTCGTCGTATGATGAAAAATTTAAGCAACTATGGAGATATTTGCGTTAGAAGCGACGGCTTAACAGATATATCTTACGCGGCATGGCAAAGAGTAATTGAAGACAGACCTTCCGCCAGTATTAAATATCATTTGAAAACCAACAAAAACGGAGAAACTTTCCGAACAACGGATTTTAATAACCAAAACATCACCATAAGCGGTATCGAAGATAACGGTTTTAAGGTAAAAACGGATTTAGAAAGCTGGAAAAAGTTTTCGGATAAGCATAAGATAGATTTAGATAAATCGGTTTTAATTGATGACAGTCGCGACAATCTTGATACGGCAAAAAAATTAAACATGACAACGGTTCATATCAGCAAACTTGATAGCTTATTGCAAGGAACGGGATTGGGAACAATCTATAATCACAGCCTATCGGATATTTTGGGTGAGAGATTAAGCTCAACCTTAAAAAGACTAAAAATTTCATACGGTAAAAAGGTTGATTTAAAACAATTGTTCAAAGCCCTACTGCAAGGAAAGTCCGAAGAAAAAGAAACAGCCAACGCCCTTCGAAATAACTTGTCTTTTGAACGTTAAAACAATGTATTTAAAGTAAATAAAACGCTGTATTTAAACTTTTTTGTAAAATACACCGTATTTAAACTTTTTTGGGTGAAGATTTTTTTTCATATTCATAAATAAGTGCTTCATGCAAATCTTCCATTGTTTCAAAAACATTATCCGCACCGGTTTTAATGCAAATGTTACGATAGGCATCATTATTATTAGCCTCGGCACCGATAAAAGCAAAAACTTTCATACCGGCGCGTTTTCCGGCTTTAATTCCATCAAGTGAATCCTCAACAACAATACAGTCTTGTATGGGATACCCCATTTTTTTAGCCGCTAAAAGAAACAAATCGGGAGCGGGTTTGCCATGTTGAACCATATCAGCCGTAAAACAATTTTCTTTTGAAAAATAACAATCAATTCCGACGGCATGATTTTTGGTGTTGTTCTGATATTCAGTACCACCTGTTGCGATGCATTGTGAGAAACGTGAATCCTTAAAAATCTCCTCAACCCCTTTTGTTAAGGTTAGAAGATTTTTCATACCATAATCATGAAGTTTATTGAGCTTAACCTTAAAACCATCATCAATTTTAAGATTCGGAAAAGATTTCTCAAGACGTACAGCCTTATCTTTTTCTGAAATTCCGATGAGTAAATCTCTTTTTTCTTGTTCGCTAAGAATTATATTTTTCTCGCTTTTTAACAGCTTTGCCCAGTTATTCGCCCAAATGCCGTCACTGTCACAAATAACGCCGTCAAAGTCCCAAATAATCAGCATGATAAACAATCTCCTTTTATATCAAATTAGCATGATTTAAATAAAAGTAAAGCTATAGCAAAGCAGATTTTCTTGACCTTTCGGCAGAATTGAATAAGATTTAGAAATAAGAGAAGGAAAAACAAATGAAAAAACTCGTATTTTTACATGGTGCTGGTTCGGATAAAACAGCATACCACGATTTGATGATAAAGCTTGCAGATTTATTTAAAGCAGAGCTCGTTTGTTTTAATGCCCCACTTTCCCACCCAACTAAGAAAGGAAAATTCATCTGGTTTAATAAAGTTGTGCAAAATGGCCGAAGAGATGCTGTTAGAGAAGATTATTTTGAATCGCTAAACTATATTAAAGATAATCTTAAAAAAATAAGTAAAGATACAAAAGACATAATTTTAGTCGGACATTCTCAAGGAGGTGGCATGGCCGCCCATGTTGGGCTGGAACTAAATTTAGAGGCCGCCGTAAGTTTTTGCGGCGACTTGCCTTACAATATTGAGTATCATAATAATTCTCAAACTCCGATTTACTGGTTTGAGGCCGGAAAAGACGGTTATATTGATGACAACCGTAAAGCATCATATAAATTATTGAATGAAATCGGGGAAAGACTACATTATCAAATCTTACCTGATAGCACCCATACCGAGTTTGAAAAAGAAGCCTTTGAATCTTTAAAACACCGTATTTAAAGCACAAAAAAATCCGCGAAAGAGCGGATTTTTTACTAAAATTACAAAAGAACATCGGCAACATCAATCAAACTGATTTGACGGTCTTTGCTATTAAAATGAAACTCAACGGAATACTCCCATAACAGTTATTATTTTTACTTCCTTCCCAACAAGCTTTTAACTTATCGCAGTAAGCTTCTTCCCCATAGAAATAATACATTCCTTGCTTCTTCAATCAAATTCTTCATAATACAAATATTTTAATAATGAAACATACAAATAAATAATGTAAAAAACTCATACCTAATTATCTAAAAATTTTTTGAAACACTGTATTTAAACTTAAAACACATTTTTCTTATAAAAAATCATAAAAAATAAAGGCTTGAGCCTTTAAAACACTTGCCAAAAGCCACAAACTGTTGTAGTCAATAATCAAACTTAAACTTAAGGCAATCAGAAATGAAGAACTACGATGTAATTGTTGTCGGCGGAGGACACGCCGGATGTGAAGCTTGTGCCGCTGCGGCCAGAATGGGAGCAAAAACAGCTCTTATCACTCATAAAATTTCAACGATTGGAGAAATGTCTTGCAATCCGGCTATTGGCGGATTAGGCAAAGGACATCTTGTCCGAGAGATTGATGCGCTTGATGGTTTAATGGGACGTGTGATTGATAAAGCGGGTATCCAGTTTCGTATGTTAAATGCTTCTAAGGGACCGGCAGTCCGTGGACCAAGAGCACAAGCTGACAGAGAATTATATCGTAAATACATGCTTGAGGCTCTGCAAAATCAGGAAAATTTAGAAATCATTGAGGCTGCAGCTGAAGGCTTGATCATTGATAAAGACAAGGTTAAGGGCGTAATCTTGGCCAATGGTGAAAAGATAGAAGCTAAAGCTGTTATTTTAACATCAGGTACATTTCTAAACGGAGTTATGTTTACCGGCCATCAAGCAACTATTGGCGGCCGAGTTGGAGAAATTTCTTGTGCCGGAATAACACCGTATTTAAACAGCTTGGGACTAAAAGTCGGCCGTTTGAAAACCGGAACCCCTGCCCGCTTGAATGGCAAAACCATTAACTGGGATATCTTACTCAAACAAGCCGGTGATGAAAATCCTGTTCCTTTTTCTTTTCTAACAACTTCCCTACCCCAACGCCAGATTGAATGCGGTGTGACTAGAACAAATGAAAAAACGCATAAAATTATCCGCGATAACTTTGAAAAATGCGCCTTGTTTTCTGGCTTGATAAAAGGCATAGGTCCTCGTTATTGCCCAAGTATTGAAGATAAACTAGTAAAATTTCCGGACCGCGATAGTCATCAAATCTTTTTAGAACCGGAAGGTTATAACACGGATGTTGTCTACCCGAACGGAATCTCAACATCATTACCGGCCGATGTTCAGGAACAATTTATCCATACCATGGAAGGTTTGGAAAATGTCGAAATTTTGCGTTATGCTTATGCTATTGAGTATGACTATGTTGATCCACAAGAATTGAATAATAAACTAGAGGTCAAAAAGGCTTCGGGATTGTTCTTAGCCGGACAAATAAATGGAACTACCGGCTATGAGGAAGCTGCCGCTCAAGGATTGGTTGCCGGAATTAATGCAGCCCTTTTGGCTTTAGGCAGAAACAAAAGTTTTACCATTGACCGTAGCGAAGGTTATATCGGTGTGATGATTGATGATTTAATCACCAAAGGTGTTGATGAACCATATCGTATGTTTACTTCACGTTCGGAATATCGTTTGTTGCTTCGTGCAGATAATGCTGATTTGCGTTTGACTGAAAAAGGTCATCAAATCGGTGTTGTTGGTGAAGAAAGATACAGTGTATTTAAAGCTAAAAAAGAGCAACTCGATAACTATAGAGAACAATTAAACAACCTTCAAACCAAATATTCGGTACTTGATTCTTTAGGAATAAAAGTCAAACAAGACGGCACCAAGAGAACCGCTTTTAATCTAATGTCTTATGAAAATGTTTCACGTGAAACAATCAACACAATTTGGCCTGAATTAAAATCCATGCCGGATAATATTTTTGAACAACTGGATATTGAGGCGCGTTATTCTGGTTATATCAAAAGACAAGAAGTGGATATCGAATTATTCAAAAAAGATGAGAAACTGAAAATAAGAGAAGATATTGATTATAGTAAAATCGGAGGACTGTCGCGAGAAATGGTTCAAAAATTATCAAAAGTCAGGCCATCGACAATTGGTGAAGCCTCTCGCATCCCTGGAGTAACACCGGCGGCAATAACCGCTATCCTTGGATATATCAAACGCTAAACACTGTATTTAAACTTTGGAAAACACTATGAACGGCTATCCAGACAGAGAACAGGCATTATCAATCTGGCAAGAGGGGTTGAATTTTAGAATCACAAACTATGGTTTTGATGTTCCTGATGAATATGTTTTTCATACCAAAGGTATTGCGGAAAGCTGTGAGATAATTGCCAAGATGACATCAGAGCTTGATCCGGACAAAGCTTATGTTCTTGGCTTGCTTCATGACTATGGTAAAAAATATCCTGAAAAAGAATTAGGCGGCTTCCATGGCCGCTACGGATATGAAGAGATGATGCAAATGGGGTTTTCTGATGTGGCTCGTGTGTGCTTGACGCATAGTTTTTATTCCTCAGATTTTAACAAAGAGAACTATAAAAATTATTCCTCAAAAGATTTAGATTGGGCGCAAGATAAGTTGAAAAACATTATTTTTGATGACTATGATAAATTAGTTCAAGTCTGCGATATGTTTTTTGAAGGACTAAATAAAGTAACCGTTGAAAAAAGATTTGAAGGTATTATGAAACGCCACAATCTTAGTTTTGAAAATATAAAAAATTTATATCATTACGCTGAAGAAAATAAAAAATATTTTGATAAGAAATGCGGTACGGATATTTATAAATTGTTAGGTATTTTATGATATACCCCTCTCTACGAGAGGTTAAAATGCAAAAATTTTCTTATCATACACATACAAATTCTTTTGGCTTGTTTGATGGTCGTAACACTGTCGAAGAAATGATTGAAGGCGCTTATAAAGCCGGTTACACTGAGCTTGGAATATCGAATCACTTAATCTACCATCCTAATATGCATATCAGCTCTGAAGCGCAAAAGAATGATAAAATGTTTCATGCAGATAAGCAAAAGGCCAAAGATATTATGACTGCCGTAGCGCAAGATATCAGAGAAAAGGCTAAGAAGGCACCGATAAAAGTTTATGTCGGATTTGAAGTCGATTTTTTCCCCTCAAAAAAATGGCGTGACGATTTTGAATATATAATATCAGACGCAAGGCCTGATTATTTAATTGGCTCAACCCATTTTATGCGTACACCAGATGAAAGTTTGGTGCTAAATCTCTATCATTTGAAAGAAAGCAATTGTCCCGAATCGGAAAAAGACAAACTAATGTTTTGTTATTGGGAAAATATTATTGAATCGATTAAAAGCGGCTATTTTGATTTTATTGCTCATTTGGATGTATGCAAACTTTTCGGTTTAGGAATCGGTCCTAAATGGGACGAATTAAAAAGAAAAGTCATTGATACGCTGGATAAATATCATCATCCTTATGAATTAAACACCAGCGGCTGGCGCAAAGTTGGCGAACAGCACCCTCACCTCTGGATGATTGAAGAATTAAATAAAAGAGATGTTCCAATAATTATAAGCGACGATGCTCATAAGGTTGAGCATATTGCTGGCTATTTTGATAAAGCAGAAGAACTACTTTCAGCAATAAATTACAAAAATCGCTATAAGCCAAATATAAAACTTTAATATTTAAATTTAAATAACACTGTTTAGTTGTTTGAATTTAAAAGAAAATAAAATATGTGTTTATAACTTGGTATAAATGGTTTTAAATTAATATAAAAATTTATATAAATATTTCTATGGAAAATATCATAGAAAAATATAATGTTTCACGTGAAACAATTTCGCTTTTAAAGGCTTATGAAGCTTCTCTTATTGAGTGGCAAAATAAGTTTAACCTTGTTAGCAATACAACGCTTGAAGATGCATGGAATCGTCATTTTGTAGATTCTCTTCAATTACTTCCTCTTATACCTGATAATGCAAAATTACTTTATGATTTTGGCTCTGGAGCAGGTTTTCCAGGGATGGTTTTAGCAACAGCATTAAAGGATAAAACACCGTATTTAAAATTTAAATTGGTGGAAAGTATAAAGAAGAAAACACTGTATTTAAACTTTGTAAAAGATAAACTTTGTTTAAATAATGTTGAAATAATAAACGACCGAATTGAAAATTTGCCACTAGAGAAAGCTGATGTCATAACATCAAGAGCAATGTGCTCTTTAACCGAACTATTGAATTACGCTAATAAGTTTAGCTCAAAGAAAACAAAATGCATTTTCCCAAAAGGAAAAAAACATCAGGAAGAAATTTCAGAAGCAAAGAAAAAGTGGAATTTTAATTGTGAAATTATTCCGAGTGCAACAAATGCCGAAAGCGCAATTTTAGTAATAACGAACTTATCTTTAAAAAGGAGATAATTAAATGCCAAGAATCATAGCAATCGCAAACCGCAAAGGCGGGGTCGGAAAAACCACGACAACAGTAAATGTTGCGACGGCAATGGCTGCGGCAGGAAAAAAAGTATTAGTTATAGACCTTGACCCACAGGGAAACGCATCAACCTCGATGGGAATCGAAAAGAAAGGACGTATGGCCTCTTCTTATGAAGTTCTGCTTGGCGAAGTAAGCTTATCTCAAGCCGTAGTCTGGACAGAGATTCCAAACTTCTCAATTATACCGGCCTCTGCTGATTTGGCCGGAGCCGAAGTAGAGCTTGTTGATATGCAAGACAGAGAATTCGCTTTGAAAAAAGCCCTAAAAGAAAGTGCCGTAAATTACGATTATGTATTGATAGATTGTCCCCCGTCACTAAGCTTAGTCACGATAAATGCTTTGGTTGCCGCCAATGCGGTAATTGTTCCTTTGCAATGCGAATTTTTGGCGCTTGAAGGTGTGACAGATTTGATTAAAAACATAAATATCATTAAAAAGAAATTTAATCCGGATTTGGAATTACAAGGTGTCGTCCTGACCATGTATGACAAGAGAAATAATTTAAGCCAGATGGTAGAAGACGATGTTCGCAACTTCTTTGGCAAAAAGGTATATCAAACCGTTATTCCGAGAAATGTCAGAATATCAGAAGCCCCCTCTCATGGTAAACCGGTTTTGCTATATGACTTCAAGTGCTCAGGTTCTCAAGCCTATATTAGCTTAACTGGAGAAGTGTTGAAAAGAGAAAAGGAATTAGTTGCATGTTAGAAAACGGATTTGAGGAATTGAGTAAAGCCATGAATCAAGAAAACAATCATAAACGCAAAAGCTTAGGGCGAGGATTAGGAGCTCTTTTGGGTGACGATGACATTAGCTTTGAAGATGTCGAACAACAGGTAGAAAACTCGCATCATACCGAGAGCAATAAAATAAACATCAATCAAATTGACCCCAGCCCCTATCAGCCAAGAAAAGAATTTGATGAAGAGGCTTTAAAAGCTCTTGCTGAATCAATTAAAGAAAAGGGTGTATTGCAGCCGCTTTTGGTGCGTAAAAAAGAAAACGGCTATGAACTGATTGCCGGAGAAAGACGATTAAGAGCCTCAAAACTTGCCGGTTTGACCGAAGTTCCGGTCATTGTCAAAGAAATGAGCGACAAAGAGGTTCTAGAAGTTGCTTTGGTTGAAAATCTGCTGCGTGAAAATCTGTCAGCTATTGAAGAGGCCGAAGGTTTGCAACGTTTAATGAATGAATTTTCACACACCCAAGAAGCTTTGTCTCAAATTGTCGGCAAGTCAAGAAGTCACATTGCTAACACCTTAAGATTGTTGGCTTTACCGCTTTCTGTTCAAAATATGATAAAAGAGGGAAAACTTTCCGCCGGACAGGCAAGAAATTTAGTCGGACTTGAAAATGCCGAAGAACTGGCTTTGTTGATTGTCAAAAAGGATTTGAATGTTCGTCAGGTTGAAGAGCTTGTTAACAAATTAAAGTCCGGAAAACTCGCAGACAAGAAGGAAAAAGTTGGAAAGAATGAAGACATCGCTGATATTGAAAAAGACCTCAATAAAAAGCTTGGCTTTAGAATAAAAATAAACCCAAACAAGCAAGGCGGAGGTAAGGTTGTGTTGCAATATGGTTCAGTTGCAGAATTAGATATGATAATTGAAATTCTTGAGCAAAAAAGAAAAAATTCTCAAAGCGCGGGAATAAATCTATCATCACCGCAACCACAAGAGCAACCTTCTGCTGGCAGCGAAAAATTCACCATGAAAATCATAGACTAACAATAAAAGGCAGTTAATTTTTTTAGGTAAGTAAGAATATATTTACAAAATAACGCTAATCTGATAAAAACGAAAAAAAGGAATATCAAAATGTTTTTTCTTCGAAAAGTCATATTAGCAATAACTGCGTTTATTTTAGTCTTATGGGGTGGCGCCAGCACACAAACCAATAGCCTGATGTTACAAGGTGGCGGACTAGTTGGTCTCATTGCCGGAATAGTTATTCTGTTCATTTTCGGAAGAATGGCATTGCGAGCAATGGGGCTAATCCCTGCATTAATCATAATATTTGGAATAATTTCATTTATCACTTATGCAATCGGAGGCTTCCGTGGCGGCATAGAAAATCTTGGTGATAATCTGAAAAACTTTTTAGGACAACAGGGAAAAGCAGTCCCTACAATTGAAAATTTCAGTGAAAGTGTAATGGGAACAACATCTGAAGGCGAAGCCGCTCAGGAAGATAGATTAATGAATTCCAGCCTTGAAACAGAAGAAACACAAAATCACCAAAACACCCAAGCCTCTAATAATATTCCTCAAATTCAAAGTCCTGCACGTGTCTTGACAGCAGATACTCTGGAAATTAATGGCGTCAGAATGCAACTTTTCGGAATAGATGCACCAGAGATGAATCAAAGCTGTGCAAATGCTAAAGGACGCTCTTATCGCTGCGGCCAAGAGGCTGCCAATTGGCTAAAAGGCTGGATAACCAGCTATAATTTAGATTGTCAAATAATGGGGCATGCAGCAAATGGAAATTATGTCGGTGTCTGTTCTTTAGGTGACTACGATTTGGGCGCAGCATTAGTCAACGCCGGATGGGCCGTTGCCAATCGTGAAGAAAGCGAAATTTATGTTCCTTATGAAGATGAAGCACGCACAAAAAGAAACGGATTATGGAGTGGCCGTTTTTACAAGCCTAAAGACTGGCGCGAACATATGCAACAAGGACAATAACAACCATGTCAGAAATAATCCTGTCCAGTTCTTCTGAAAAAGAGACGATAGAAATAGCAAAAAAGCTTGCGCAGATTGCCCATAAAGGAGATTGTTTTGCCTTGTTTGGAACACTGGGAATGGGAAAAAGCGTTTTAGCCCGTGCCTTTGTTCAAAATTTATGCGGAATGGAAGAGGTTCCAAGCCCAACATTTACACTTGTTCAGCTTTATGATGCGCCGGATTTTACAATTTATCACTTTGACTTATATCGCCTAAAATCAGCTGAAGAAATTTTTGAATTAGGTATGGAAGAGGCTTTGTATGAAGGTGTAAGCTTAATCGAGTGGCCAGAAAAAATGGGCGGATATTTACCAAAAAATTCATTCATGGTAAAAATATCCGGAGAACAAGATAAACGAAAAATAGAAATTTCATCAACATCAGAAGAAAAAATCAGCCGATTGCAAAAGGTTTTTGCCTCATGCTGAATATTCATACAACATGCATAAATCTAAATGGAAAAGGAGTATTAATCCTTGGCGCCCCAGGCAGTGGAAAATCAGATTTAGCTTTGAGATTAATCCGCCATTATGGCGCAAAACTTGTTTCCGATGACAGAACCGATATTCAGATATCTGAAAACAAAATAACTGCCCACACACCATCAAAGATTGCCGGTTTGCTTGAGGTGAGGGGGATTGGCATTCAAAAAATGCCATACCTTGAAACGACAGAAATAAATTTGGCCATTGAATTAGTAAAAGATTTTAAGGATGTTCCGCGCCTTCCTGATGAAATGTTTTATGAAATCGGCGGAATCAAAATCCCTTGCATAAAACTATACCCTTTTGAAGTATCAGCAACAGATAAGATTGTTATAAAATTAGATAGTATAGTTGAATAATTAAGCTTTTTATCTTAGGATAAATCAAAATAAATCTAATATATTTTAAGCGAGAAATCCTATGGCAAACAGAATAGAACTTTTTTTACGGGCGCTGGGCAAACCTTTGGTAAAATTCATCGCCAGCTTAGGTGAATTAACACTCTTTATTGCAAAATCAATATATCATTGCTTAACCCCACCATTTTATTTTAAGCTGATGGGTCGACAGTTTATGGATATTGGCTTTTATTCTTTGCCGGTTGTTGGTTTGACAACGATTTTTGCCGGTATGGTTATTGCCCTGCAAAGCTATACGGGATTCGCACGTTTCGGCGCCGAAAGTGGTGTCGCTTCTGTTGTTTTAATTTCTGTCACTCGAGAACTGGCACCTGCTTTATCAGGCTTAATGGTTGCCGGTCGTATCGGTGCGGCGATGGCTGCCGAAATCGGAACAATGCGCGTGACGGAGCAAATAGATGCTTTGGTAACTTTGTCAACCAATCCGTTTAAGTATTTGGTTGCCCCAAGAATTATTGCCGGCGTTATCGTTTTGCCGATATTGGTCTTAATCGGTGATATTATCGGTATCTTTGGCGGATATGTTGTTTGCGTTTATAAATTGGGCTTCAATCCGGCCAACTACATTAATTCAACACTCCAAAATCTAGAATCATTGGACATTGTTACCGGTGTTGTAAAGGCCGCGGTCTTTGGATTCATCATTACTTTAATGGGTTGCTATAATGGTTATAAATCAAAAGGCGGCGCTCAAGGTGTTGGTGAAGCAACCACAAACGCGGTTGTATCAGCCTCGATTCTGATATTAGTCTTCAACTATATCATTACTGAGCTGTTTTTTGCCAAATAAGGAGAGGAAAAAGATATGTCTGAATCAAAAATCAAGATAAGCAATCTGCATAAAGCCTTTGGCAAAAAAGTCGTTTTGGATGGCGTTGATTTAGAGCTGCGCAAAGGAGAATCTTTAGTTGTTATTGGCGGATCAGGAACCGGTAAATCCGTATTAATCAAATGCATTCAAGGTCTGTTGACTCCGGATAGCGGTTCAATTTTGATTGACGGAGAAGAAACCGTCGGTGCAGATAGAGAACAACAAGCCGCCCTTCATTCAAAAATGGGAATGTTATTCCAAGGCGGTGCTTTGTTTGACAGCTTAACCGTTTGGGAAAACGTGGCTTTCGGCTTGCTTGAAAATCAAAAAATGCCACGCAAACAAGCTAAAACAGAGGCTATCAGAGTTTTGCGCCAAGTCGGATTGGCACCTGATGTTGCCGACCTATCCCCGAGTGAACTCTCTGGTGGTATGCAAAAACGCGTAAGCTTAGCACGAGCCATTGCCACCAAGCCGGAGATAATCTTTTTTGATGAACCGACCACGGGGTTAGATCCGATAATGGCTGCCGTAATTAACGATTTGATTATTGAATCAGCCAAGGGCTTAGGCGCAACAGCCTTAACCATTACCCATGACATGGCCTCTGCGCGCAAGATTGCTGATAGAATAGCCATGCTCTACAAGGGAAAAATTATTTGGGAAGGTACGGTAAAAGAGCTTGATAAAACCGATAATCCTTATGTTTTGCAATTTATAAACGGTTTATCTCAAGGCCCGATAAAAGTGGAGATTTAGCTTGTCAAAAAAAGGCGTTGAATTCGTATGCCAAAATTGCGGCAGCACTTATCCCAAATGGCAGGGAAAATGCGATTCTTGCGGCGAATGGAATACGATTGTTGAAGAAAAATCGGGCGGAGAAGGCTACAGCAGCATCAGTCCAAAGAAAAAGGGACGAATGATAGAATTTGTTCCACTGACCGGAGAAGAAAAAGCCCTAACCAGAATTGATACAGGAATCAAAGAGTTAAACCGCGTCACCGGCGGCGGCTTAGTCCCTGGCTCGGTGATTTTGGTTGGCGGTGACCCCGGAATTGGCAAATCAACATTATTATTGCAGGTCACGGCCAAAATAGCCTCATCAAACACACAAGATGAATGCTATTATATTTCGGGAGAAGAGGCGATAGACCAAGTTCGCATAAGAGCCAAACGCCTTCATCTTGAAACATCTCCGGTAAAATTAGCCAGCGCAACCGAAGTCAAAGATATTATCGCTACGTTAGAAAAATCAAACGCCTCTGTTGTTGTAATCGATTCAATACAAACGATGTATCTTGATGAAGTTGAATCTACCCCAGGAAGCGTGGCCCAAGTCAGAGCCTGTGCCTATGAGCTGATAAAATTAGCCAAGAAAAAAGGATTTGTTTTATTTTTAGTCGGTCACGTAACCAAACAAGGCGCCATCGCCGGCCCAAGAGTTTTGGAACACATGGTCGACACTGTTTTGTATTTTGAAGGTGAAAGAGGCCACCATTTCCGTATTTTAAGAGCTGTAAAAAACCGCTTTGGTGCGACGGATGAAATCGGCGTCTTTGAAATGCAGGACCAAGGCTTGGTTGAGGTCGAAAATCCTTCAGCGCTATTTTTGGCCGAACGTCAAGGGAATGTGTCTGGTTCATGCGTTTTTGCCGGCATAGAAGGGTCTCGACCTGTATTAGTAGAAATACAAGCGCTGGTCAGCCAAACCAGCTATGCCAGCCCCAAAAGAGCCGTTGTCGGCTGGGATAGCAACCGCTTGGCAATGGTTTTGGCCGTATTAGAAACTCGTTGCGGCATGAATTTAAGCTCACAAGATATCTATTTAAACATTGCCGGTGGCCTTAAAATCACCGAGCCTGCGGCTGATTTAGCCGTTGCAATGGCGGTAATTTCATCTCTGACCAATAAAGCATTGCCATCAGACACGGTAATTTTTGGAGAGATAGGCTTGTCCGGAGAAATCCGCGCCGTATCTCAAGCCAGTGCACGTTTAAAAGAGGCTGAAAAACTTGGCTTTAAAAGTGCGATTGCCCCGTCTAATTTGATAAACAAAGAAAAAGTTCAAAAAAACAGAAACATTGCCGTTCACGAAATCGGTAATGTCCAGCGTTTAATTAATTGGTTTAGTTAGGAACAAGATATGACACAGCTTAATAATTTAGACGTTATCATCCTAATCATTGTCGGTATTTCGGCTTTAATTGCCTTGAGCCGTGGCCTAATGAAAGAGGTTTTATCAATTGTCGGCTGGGTACTAGGCTGCATAGTCGTCATTTACCTCCTGCCGATAGTTAATCCGTTTACCATGATGTATGTAAAAAATGGCACCATGGCCGGAATTTTAACGTCTGTTGTGATTTTGATAGCTTTTTTGGTCTTTTGGGTTTTGTTTACGGCCAAGATTGTCGGAAAAATACGCAACAGCAAATTGAGCAATTTAGATAGAACCTTAGGCTTGTTTTTCGGTATTGTCCGCGCTTGTTTTCTTATTATTTTAATCAATATATTGATTGGCTGGATTGTTCCTCCCAAAAAGCAGTCGCCGATATTGCAAGAGTCAAAATATTATAACTTAGCCGGACGCTTTGCCGAACCGATAGAAAGCCTAATACCGGAAACAACGCTTGAAAAAATCAAAAATTCTTCTTTCTTAAAGTCTCCTGCACAAGATGATGAAGAAGATGATTCTGAAGAAGCCAAAGAAGAAAGCAGCAAAGAGAGCGAAGAACTGTTCAAAAAGCTGACCCAGCCACAAGTCAAAAAGGCCAAAGCCACAGTTAAGAAAAAAATAGAAGAAGGCTATGATAAAAAAGAGCGCGCGGATTTAGACCGCTTGATAGAAAATATCGAATAACAAAAAAGCTTGGAGAAATCCAAGCTTTTCTTTTAATTAAAGGGTTTTGCGCGAATTAAGAGCGAGCTGAATTGTTCCCTCATCCATATAGTCTAATTCTCCGCCCATCGGGATACCTTGCGCCAGCGTAGAAATTTTAACATCAAAATTTTTAAGCTTTTGAATAAGATAATTAGCCGTAATCTGACCGTCAATGGTTGCAGGCAGAGCTAAAATAATTTCCTTAACACCGTCTTTTTGAATTCGGTAAAAAAGCTTTTCTATGTTAAGGTCTTCAGGCGAAACACCGTCTAAAGCCGAGAGAATTCCGCCCAGAACATGATATTTTCCTTTGAAGAACGAAACACGCTCCATCGCCCATAAATCAGCAACATCTTGCACCACACAAATAACAGAATCATCGCGTGTGGTTGAAGCGCAAATCGGGCAGGGTGATTCGGTGTCATAATTACCACAAATTTCGCAGGTTTTAACGTTTTGAGCAACGTCTTGCATCGCCGAAATCAGAGGCAGAAAAAGGGATTCACGCTTTTTCAAAAGTTGCAAAACGATTCTCCGCGCCGAACGCTGTCCCAAAGCCGGCAGCTTAGCCACCAGCTTGATTAGTTTTTCAATATCTTTTCCAGCCACGATAAATGCCTTTTAGAACGGAAGTTTCAATCCCGGAATATTCATACCGCCGGTAACATTTTTCATATTGTCGTTCATAAGGGCTTCAACCTTGTTTTTAGCATCATTATGAGCAGCAACGATAAGGTCTTCGAGAATGTCAGATTCTTCGGCAACAATAAGAGATTTATCAAGCTCAATTTTTTTCATTTCAAATTTTCCGTTTAGGGTAACTTTAACCATACCACCGCCGGCCGAGCCGATAACTTCTTGCTGAGCGAGTTCATTTTGCATCTCTTCCATTTTTTTCTGCATGGCTTGAGCTTGTTTCATAATTCCTTGAATATTAAGCATAATATTTATTCCTCATCATAATTAAAATTATTGTCATTTTCTGAAGTAAAGATGCTTTCATCATCTTGAGAGTCATCTTCCGCAACTTTGCGGATAATTGTTTCGATTTTTGCTCCTTTGAATTCAGCCATAATAGCTTTAACCAAAGGCGATTCCATAATGTCTCGACGCTCTTCTTCCAGCTTTGCATTTTCCTTTTGAAACAAGGTTTGCTTAAGAGCTCCGCGATAGGTATCAATCTTCCAAGGCTTACCGGTTGCCGTCTCTAATATTTTATGAAGATTCATAATAAAATCAGGAGAAATTTTATCAGTAATGGCCATTTTGATATAGCCGTCTTCAAAAGCATCAAAAGACACATCAGACTTAAGCGAATAAACAATCAGCAAACGCCTTGTCGATTCGAGGTAGGAAATCAGCTCCTCAGGGCTAAAAAAAGTGTTTGGCTTGCTGCCGCCCTCCGTCGAAGAAGATTGCACTTCTATGGGCTTTACAGCCGATGTAGAAGCAACTTGTGCCGCAGCAGAAGGAAGCAGGTGAGGGGCAGACGCTGCTAAATTAGAGTTTTTTTTTACGTCATTAAGAATTTCAGCCGGTGTCGGCAGGTTTGCAGCATAGGCAATGCGAATCAGAATCATCTCAAGCGCGTCAACCTGAACCGGCGCCATCTGCATTTCATTAAGGCCTTTAATCATCATCTGCCAGATTTTAGACAGCACGGCAATAGAAACGGTAACCGACATTTTCTTAGCAAAATTGCGCTCTTCTTCAGATAAAGAAGAATCATCAATTGAATTCGGAATAATGCGCGTTTTAGCAACCAGATGAGTGACGTTGATAAGGTCTTGCAAAATAAGCGTCGGATTCGCACCGTTTTTATAACTATTTTCCAACAAAGAAAGAACCGTATCAACCTTGCCTGAGGTTAAGGCTTCAAACAACTCAAAAGTCTGAGAGCGGTCCGCAAGACCAATCATATTTTTAACAACATCAACCTTAACATTGCCAAGTCCGAGAGAAATTGCTTGGTCAAGCAAAGAAGTTGCATCACGAGCCGAACCGTCAGCCGCTTTGGCTAAGAGCTGTAAAGCCTCATCATCAGCCTGAATATTCTCGGCAGAGATGATTTTATGATACATTTTCATCAGCTCTTCAATGGTCAAGCGCTGGAGGTCAAAACGCTGACAGCGAGAAAGAATGGTAACCGGAACTTTGCGAATTTCTGTTGTAGCAAAGATAAAGATAACATGAGAAGGAGGCTCTTCCAAAGTTTTAAGTAAAGCATTGAAAGCATTTTTGGAGAGCATATGAACTTCGTCGATGATATAAATTTTGTAACGAGCATTTGTTGGCTTATAACGCACACCGTCCAATATTTCGCGAATATCATCAACACCGGTACGAGAAGCAGCATCAAGCTCCATAACATCGATGTGCCGACCGGCAGTAATCGCGCGGCAATTTTCACATTCACCGCAAGGATGAACTGTTGGCCCGCCTTTTCCATCCGGACCGATACAGTTGAGCGCTTTTGCAATAATGCGTGCGGTTGATGTTTTACCCACACCGCGAATTCCGGTCAAAATATAGGCATGATGAAGACGGTTGTTTTGAATGGCATTCGTCAGCGTTTGCACCAAAGCATCTTGCCCGAGCAAATCTTCAAAATTTTGCGGACGATACTTGCGTGCCAAAATGACATATTGATTATTATTTTCTTCTGACTCTGCCATATTTCATAAAACCCAAAAACAAAAGCGGAGGAACACTGACCCTAATGCAAAACGTTACGGCTGCTTTCTTCCGAACCTGACCGGATTGGCGCCTGATTAACCCAATGCCCTCCAACAGACAATATCCACGAAAACGCAACAATTTTCAAGGAAAAAATGCAACGACCCGCAGGATAATTAAGGCAGAACGACATTTCTTTCTTTTAGTGCCTTACGAATAATGTCCATTTCGTTTGCTTTGTCAGACATTTGCTGATGAGACGGCAAAATTCTGCCATAAATAGCAAATTGAGCAGCCTCACTGTTTTTACCGGTTATAATCGGTGCCGGAACATTATCAAAGGCCGATAGCGGAGCCTCATCAGGGCTTAGGTCAGAAGAAAAAGACTTTGCTGCGTTTTTAACAACAACATTGCCGTTTTCACTGACTTCATAAATATCCAAGCTATGTTCGTTCAAACCATTCGGTAGGATTCGAAAAATTCCGTTTATACCGGCATATCCTTCCGGAGAAGTGATATACGGGGTCAAGTCTTCCGGATTCTTTTTTGCCAGAGACGCTGCCAAAGCAACGGCATCATAGGCTAAAGAATAAATCGCAGCCGGCTTTTCACCGAATGTTTCGGCATATTTTGATGAAAAATAGGCGCTGTGAGCTTTAGGCATAGCCGGAAACCATGAGCCGATAGCCATTGTTTCGCGGCTTAAATCTGTCGATTCCCAAACAGTTGTTCCCAAAAAGCGAACCTTGGGAGAATAAACATCATAATAACCAAACATCGCCAAAGCTGACTTCAACTTTGCACCGGATTCGGGGATGATAACAGCGTCAAAGTCAACATCTCCGAGAGCTTGCGTACGTTCAAGCCGTTTTAGGGCTTGTGAGGCGCTGGCATCACCTTGGTTTGCCTGTTTTTGCAAGGCGCGTTTAACTTTTTGCAGGCGAGCACTTCTTGTATCATAATCTGTCAATCCCTTAACTGCTTCGGTAAAATCTGTGGTATTTGGCGTATAAAAAGCGATTCTCACAAGAGAAACATTGTTTTTAAGCGCAGATGAAGCTGCTGCTTTTGCAATAGAAATACCGGAATCATCATCAGGAATTAACAGAGCAAAACGAGAGCGTCCTTTGCTTGCGGCATAAGAAATAATATCATCAACTTGTTCATTGACGAGCAAACCGAGAGAATAAACATCAGGCTTAAAAACCTCAGAGTTTGTTGAAAAAGCCACAACCGGCACACCGGCGGAAGTTGTCTCATTTTCAATCGCCTGAACCGAAGAGCTCAGCAAAGGTCCGACAATGAGTTTAGCATTTTGCGATAGTGCATTTTCAACGGCGATTCGCGCTCCGCTGTCAGTACTTTGCGTGTCATAAAATTGCAAAATCAAATTATCTACCTTCATATCGTCAGAAGCGAGTAATGCCGCATTTTTAAGACCTTGTCCATATTTTGCAGCACTTCCCGTAAGAGGTAGCAACATACCGACCCGAAACATATTATCTTGCGGCTGCGTATATTCTATCAAATTTATGCCGGAAGGAATAGTTGAGGCAACGCTGTTATCAGCAGTCAAAGACGGTCTTTGTGAAACAGAAGAAGATTGACAACCGCTAAGCGCCAATCCGATAAGAAGAAAAAGATATTTTTTTAACACTTGCAATTTCCCTTAAAAAACATCATTCTAAAAGCCATATATATGATTTAATTTAAAAAACACCTAATGTCAAAGAAAAGAACGCAAAGATGAAAAAAGGATTATACATTGTCGCCACACCGATAGGAAATTTAGGAGACATTTCTCCCCGCGCGATAGAAACGCTTAAACAAGTAGACGTCATTGCCTGTGAAGATACCAGAATAAGCAAAAAACTGCTTTCTTTACTTGGTGTTGGATTAAATAAAGAATTTATAACTTTGCATGACCATAATGAAGAAGTTCATGCCGAAGAGCTGATAAAAAAGATCCAGGAAGAAAATAAAAGCGTTGCTTTAATCAGTGATGCCGGTTCTCCGCTGATATCTGACCCAGGGTATAAGCTGATTCGCCGTTGCCGACAAGAAAACATCTACATAACCGTTTTGCCGGGGTGCTGCGCCCTGATTTGCGCCCTGCAGCTCGCCGGCTTACCGACCAATAAGTTTATGTTTTGCGGTTTTATTCCCAATAAAGACAAGGGCAGGGCAGAGGCTTTTGAAGAGATAAAAAAACTAAAAGCCACCACAGTATTTTATGAAACCGCCAGCCGGATTCTCAAAACACTGGAAGTTGTTAAAAAAATATTTGGCGACCGAGAAATTGCCGTTGCAAGAGAAATCAGCAAAATTTATGAAGAATGTTTAAACGGCACCGCCGCTGGATTAATTGCTCATTTTGAAGAACATACCCCAAAAGGCGAGATGGTTTTGATGATATCTCCGGCACCGGAAGAAGAAAAGACCGGTATCGATCTTGAAGAAGAACTGCGCCAACGCCTTCAAAACAAAAGCGTTAAGACCGCCGTTAAAGAGCTGTCCGAAGAAACGGGAATAAGCAAAAAAGAAGTTTACCAAATTGCTTTGAGAATCAAAGATGAAGAATAATCGCCGCGGCAAAATCAGCGAATTTATCGCGCGAATGTATTTTCGCCTTAAAGGTTATAAGATTGTAACTAAAAACTATATCACGGGGAAGGGAACACACGCCGGAGAAATAGACTTTATTGCTTGCAAGAAAAAGACGCTTGTCTTTGTTGAGGTCAAAGAAAGAACCAGCCTTGAAAAAGCCGCTTATGCTCTGCGTGCAGAACAACAAATGAGAATTCGCAAAGCAGCGGAAAACTTTGTCGCCAAACACCAAAAATACGCAGGATTCGATTACCGTTTTGATGCTGTTTTAATCAGCTTTCCGCTAAAGATAGAACATCTGGAAAATGCATTTTAAGCCACTTGCTGAACCAACGACTTGGCTTTTTCCAAAAGAGCCTCTTTTGAAAGCGTAAAATTATCAAAAATCCATTCTTCTTCAAGCTTATCAAGAATAGTTCCTATTTTACGATTATCTTGAATTCCGACAGCAATAATATCCTTGCCCTTAAGCGGAAAAACAGGAATTTCCATGGTTTCGATTCTCTCAAGCAAAAGAGGCAGATTCTCCGGCTCAAATTTATTAAGTGCGCAAAGAACGAGCAACTTGTTGTAACAAAATTCCCGACCAAAGCGATAAAGCAGGCGACGAATACCGTCCATTGATAAAAATTCGGACATAGGCGGATTGTTCAAAGCCCATTTAACAAAATTATCGCGATCTTTTTTCGGAAGTTTAATGCGCAAAGCAAGACTTTCGGCAAGGCGCTCTTCCGGAGAATAAAGCACAAACAAGCGGCGCAAAGCCGAAGCCGGAATATTATGCTTTTCAATCAAGTTAATCAGAAATTGAAGGTTGTCCAAATTATCTGATTCCGGCAGAATAAAATCAAGAATTCCGTTTTGAAACATAATCCGAATAGTCTCAGCGGCTTTATCCGTCATAATGATTTTATACATTTCATCACGGATTCTCTCAATAGAAAGAGTTTTCAAACCATCTTTGTTCTCAACACAAGCTTTCAGAGCTTTTTTATCTATTTCTCCCTTGCTGAAAATAGCATAAAAACGGAAGAAGCGCATGATACGCAAATAATCTTCTTGGATTCGCTGATTAGGGTTGCCTATAAACCGAACCACGCCGTTTTCCAAATCATCGATTCCGTTGTAATAATCAAAAACGTTTCCTTTTTCATCAGCATAAACGGCATTTATTGTCAAATCGCGGCGAGAAGCATCAGTATTCCAGTCGCTGGTAAATTCAACCTCGGCATGACGCCCGTCAGTTGAAACATCTTTGCGCAACGAGGTCACTTCCAATACTTTAGAACCGATAACCACACCGACCGTACCAAATTTTATACCGATAGGAACGGTTTTAAGTCCGCTTTCCTCACAAGCTTCAACCAATTCTTCGGGAGAAAGGTCTGTCGCAAGGTCCAAATCAAGCTCTTTGTTTTTGATTCCGGCCAAAGTATCACGTACGGCACCACCGACAAATCTTAAGACACCACCATGACTTTCAACCGTATCAAACAGAGAAAGAATTTTTTTATCTTTAATAAGTTTATTAATATCCAAATAGTTATCACGAATCATAGTACAAAAACCTCAAATAATGTCCGAAGTTAACAGTTTTTATAGATATTTCAATTATTATTATCACCAAAGGGATAAATTTGTGAGTATAAAGAGATGTTTACACTAAAAAAGACAATATTTGCAGGGATTATAAGCTTGTTGACCATGGGCGAGGCTTTAGCTTCCGGCCCGAAATTAATCGGAGAATATAAAGATTGGATTGCTTATTACTATGACGATCCGCGCGGCATGGTTTGCTATATCGCTTCTACCCCCAAAAAAGACGAGGGCAAATACACACGCCGTGGCGATATTTATGTTGTGGTAACCCATCGACCGGCCGAAGACAGCTTTGATGTCGTCAATTTTGTTGCCGGATATGATTACAAAGCCGGCGCACCGGTAGAAATAAAAATCGGCACCACCACGATTACCGACTTGTTCACCGAAGGAGACAAGGCTTGGACGCTAAATTCTTCCGTTGATAAAGAACTTGTTTCAGAGATGAAAAAAGGCCAGCGCATGATTGTCAAAGGCGTTTCATCAAAAGGAACGGTAACCAAAGACACTTACTCGTTAAGCGGCTTTATGAGCGCTTATCGTGCCATTAATGCTAAATGCAAAAGATAAATCTCATGACTGAAAAAAAAGAACTCATAGGCTTAAGCAAAGAAGAGATTGCCGCCGAGATTGAACACTTAGGCGAAAAGCCTTTTCGAGCCAAACAATTGTGGCAGTGGCTCTATTTTCACGGTGAAACCGATTTTGAAAAAATGAGCAGCTTTTCAAAGGATTTACGCGCTAAGTTGGCCGAGAATTTTACGATTAGCCGTCCCAAGATTGTGACCGAACAATTGTCGAGTGATAAAACCCGCAAATGGCTGTTTGAGTTCAAAGACGGCCAAAGAATAGAAACGGTTTACATTCCGGAAGAAGACAGAGGCGCCGTTTGCATATCAACACAGGTTGGTTGCGCGGTTGGTTGCAAGTTTTGCCACACCGGCAGCCAAAAGATAACACGAAATTTAACCGCCGGAGAAATTGTTAGTCAGTTTATGGCCGCGCGTGATGCTTATCACGAATGGCCATCACCAAAGGACGAAACGCGATATTTATCAAATATTGTGGTAATGGGCATGGGCGAACCTTTGCATAATATGGAAAATGTCATAAAAGCCCTTAAAATTTTGACCGACGGCGACGGTATTGCCATTTCCAAAAGGCGTGTGACCTTGTCAACCTCGGGAATAGCCCCGAATATCGTGCCAATGATTCAGGCAACCGGTGTTAAACTAGCGATAAGCCTTCATGCGCCGAATAATGAAAAACGCTCGCAGATAATGCCGATAAACAAGCGTTATCCGCTGGAAGAAGTTTTGAAAGCCTGCCACGAATATCAACAGCTGGACGGCAGTCATTTTGTTACTTTTGAATATTTAATGCTGAAAGACTTTAACGATTCTCTGGATGATGCGCGAGAACTAATGGCTTTGATGAAAAAATTTCAAATTAACGCCAAGTTTAATTTAATTGCGTTTAACCCATGGCCGGGGTGCAGCTATGAACCAAGCCCGCAAAGCCGAATTATTGCTTTTTCAAAAGAACTGCAAAAGAACCGCTTTGCGGCACCGATTCGTGTTCCGCGCGGACAAGATATTTTAGCAGCCTGCGGTCAGCTAAAATCTAAAAAAGACGAAAAAACAGCCCCGAAAGGAGAATAAAAATCCTTTTCAAAGGGGCTGTTTTCACTTAGTACTCAAAAAATTACTCTTGAGTCTGTTCTTCTTTTTTCAAACGAGCAACAATCTTGTCAGCTAAACGCTCAATCTTGTCTCTGTTCTTGTAAGCAGCAATTCCTGCACAAATAAGAGCTAAACCACCACTAATTAATCCAATAATAGTACCTTTTTTCATAACGGAAAATTTTAAAGGTTAAACAATTAAATTAATAAACACAAAAATAAATATCTAAAAGCAAAAATAGCTTAAGAATAAAACAAAGTAAAGCCAAAACTTAAGCTACAAACAAATCTTTTATTTTATCAAAAAATCCTTTAGCTTCAGGCTGACAATTTTCTTCATTGCTGATAGAGCGAAATTCTTCCAGTAATTCTTTTTGCCGAGCCGAGAGATGAGTAGGTGTTTCCACGCGGAACTGTACAAACAAATCCCCACGCTTGTTTGAACGCATAATCGTCATACCCTCACCAACAATTTTTTTCTGTTGGTCTGTTTGGGTGCCTGCCGGAACATCAATTTCAATCTTTTCGCCTTTTATATCCGGAATTTCAATCTTTCCGCCAAGTGCGGCACAAGCCATGGAAATCGGAACCCGAACATAAAGATTAGCCCCGTCACGAATAAACAATTTGTGTTCCTTAATGGTAATAAAGACATATAAATCGCCATTGTCACCGCCACGAATACCACTCTGTCCTTCACCGGAAATCCGCATTCTTGTATTGTCTTCAATACCTGCCGGAATTTTGATTTTGAGAGTTTTTTCACTTTGAATAAAACCGTTTCCACCACATTTTTTGCAGGCATCTTTAACCACGCGTCCTTCACCATGACAATGAGGGCAGGTTGTTTCCATAATCATAAAGCCACGCTGGGTACGAACTTTACCGCTGCCATGACAATTTGGGCAAACCGGAGCTTCTTTGCCATCAGCTGTTCCGTGTCCGTGACAATCTTCGCATTCGGTTGTGGTTGGAATTTTAATCTCTTTTTCAACCCCATTAAAGGCTTCTTCCAGTGTTATTTCCAGATTATAGCGAATATCAGCACCGTCTTGCGCTTGAGAACGGGCCGAACGACCGCGTCCGCCGCCCATAAAATCGGAAAAGATATCACTGAAAATATCCGAGAAACCACTACCGCCAAAGTTAAAATCAAAACCATTAAATGGATTTCCGCCACCCATGCCTCCATTGGTAAAAGCTTGCTTACCATAACGGTCATAAGCTGCACGTTTTTGTGCATCTTTCAAAACATCATAGGCTTCGTTAATTGCTTTAAACTTATTTTCAGCCTCTTTATCTCCAGGGTTGCGATCTGGGTGATATTTCATAGCCAGTTTATGATAAGAACGTTTTATTTCATCGGCGCTGGCTGTTTTTTGAACTTCCAAAAGTTCGTAATAATCAGTTTCAACAGTCATTTTTTTAGCTTTTTCAAAGAAATTAATTTCAAGTTACCCTTTATTTAGGAGTTTTTATCTGAAAACGCAAGCCCTAATTCAATAAAAAGTCCAAAAAAACACCGCTTAGAATAATCTAAACGGTGTTTTTGTTTCAGAGAAAGAAAACTTTTATTTAACTTCCTCAAAATCAGCATCAACAACCTTTTCGTCTTTCGGCTGTTCAGCGCCGGCAGAAGCACCTGCATCAGGCCCTTGAGTTGCACCGGCTTGAGATTGAGCCTGCTGAGCTTTATACATGGCTTCACCAAGCTTCATTGAGGCTTGCATCAAAGCTTCGGTCTTTTCTTTGATAACAGTCAAATCTTCAGCCTCGGTTGCCGTTTTGAGCTCACCGATAGAGGTCTCAATCGCAGATTTTTCAGCCGGACTGATTTTATCGCCATATTCTTTCAGGGTCTTTTCGGTAGAGTTAATCAAACCTTCAGCCTGATTCTTGGATTCAACCAGCTCTTTCTTGCGTTTATCGGCTTCTGCATTCGCTTCAGCATCTTTTACCATCTTTTCGATATCGGCATCAGACAAACCGCCACTGGCCTGAATACGAATAGCTTGTTCTTTGTTTGTAGCTTTATCTTTAGCTGAAACATTAACAATACCGTTAGCATCAATATCAAAGGTAACTTCGATTTGCGGCATACCACGTGGTGCCGGCGGAATACCAACCAAATCAAACTGACCAAGCAGCTTGTTGTCAGCAGCCATTTCACGCTCACCTTGGAAGACGCGGATGGTAACTGCAGTCTGACCATCTTCAGCAGTTGAGAAAACCTGAGATTTACGTGTCGGAATAGTCGTGTTACGATCAATCAAACGAGTGAACACGCCACCCAAGGTTTCAATACCCAAAGACAACGGGGTAACATCGAGCAGCAAAACATCTTTAACATCGCCGACCAAAACACCGCCTTGAATGGCAGCACCCATAGCGACAACTTCATCAGGGTTAACACCTTTGTGTGGCTCTTTACCGAAGATTTCTTTAACTTTTTCTTGAACTTTCGGCATACGGGTCATACCACCGACCAAGATAACCTCACTGATTTCATTAGCTGTCAAACCTGCATCAGCCAAAGCCTTGCGGCAAGGTTCAGCAGTCTTTTCAATCAAGTCATCAACCAAAGATTCAAACTTAGCGCGGGTTAACTTCATATTCAAATGCTTCGGACCTGTTGCATCAGCGGTAATAAACGGCAGATTTATTTCTGTCTGAGTAGCAGAAGACAACTCAATTTTAGCTTTTTCGGCGGCTTCTTTCAAGCGTTGCAAAGCCAAGCGGTCATTTTTAAGGTCAATACCGCTTTCTTTTTTGAATTCATCGGTCAAATAGTTAACCAAGCGCTGGTCAAAGTCTTCACCACCGAGGAAGGTATCACCGTTTGTAGATTTAACTTCAAAAACACCGTCACCGATTTCCAAAATAGAAATATCGAACGTACCACGTTGATAATACGCAAAACATCTAAGCCTGCAATTTTACCGGCATCTTTAGTTGCCTGACGTTGAGAGTCATTAAAATAAGCCGGAACGGTAATAACAGCTTTTTCAATTTTTTCACCAAGATAGCTCTCGGCATATTCTTTAATTTTTTGCAAAACAATGGCAGAGATTTGAGAAGGAGCATATTTCTGTCCTTTTACTTCAACCCAAGCATCGCCATTGTCACCGTCGATAATTTTGAACGGAACGAGCTTTTTGTCTTTCTCAACTTCCGGAGAATTAAAACGACGACCGATTAAACGCTTAATGGCAAACAAAGTATTTTCAGGATTGGTTACGGCTTGTCTTTTAGCGGCAGCACCAACCAATCTTTCAGTTTCGGTAAAAGCAACCATAGATGGGGTTGTACGAGCACCTTCACTGTTTTCCAAAACCTTTGGATCTTTACCGTCCATAACGGCAAAGCAGGAGTTGGTTGTACCCAAATCGATACCAAGAACTTTACTCATGATTTTTACTTCCTTTTTTGTTTCAAAAACTTTTCTAAAAGGTTATATAAGGAGCAAAAACACGATAAGCAAGAGCCTGAATAATTTTTTTGAAAAAAAGTTTAAAATTTTTAGGCTTCAACATCGTCGGAAGAAACGATTTCATAGCCTGTATAAGCATCAACCACCGAGTTTGCAAAAGCAAAATCGGTAGAATTGCAAGCATAAATACGATAAATAGGTTCGCCTTGCTCAACAGAATCACCAACTTTTTTGAAAAGGTCAATTCCGGCACCGGCATATTGCCCCGCACCGGCCAAAACCCCAATTTTATTAATTCTGGCATTGTCTATGGCTTCAATAACACCACTTGCATTAGCAGTAATATCACGTGAGAGCTTTCCTATTTTAGGTTGCGGAACTTTTCCTTGAGCTTTAATAATATTATTCATCATCTCCAGCGCGCGACCGGAATCCAAAATTTCTTTTGCCACAAAATAACCTTGCCCACCGCGCAACTTAGGGTCAAATTCAAGCATACGTCCGGCCAAAAAGAGTGATTTTTCTCGCAAATCTTGTGGCGCATCTTCACTGTTTTTAAGAACTTTAATCACATCGCGCGCCTCCAGCACGGCACCGATTCCGTTACCGATAGGCTCGCTGCCGTCGGTAATAACCACATCAATATCAATTGAGAGCATATCTCCGACAAACTCCATGAGCTTGCGCAGGCGCATCGCCTCATTAGCGCTTTTTATGCGAGATTTTGGCCCAACCGGAATATCGATTAATAAATTTGTCACACCGGCAGCCATTTTAATGGCAAGGATAGAGGCTGCAATATGTTCTTGTTGAGCAATGCCGATTTGTCGTTCGACATTGCTGATAATACGACTGGCAGGGCAAATATCAAGCTTATCATAGCTGACGATTGCGGCGCGATTTTCTTCAATCAATGCTTTAAGACGTTCTGCATCAAAATCAACATTAGTTAAAACCCCCATTGTATCAGCCACACCGGCACAAGATGTCAAAGAATGAGAAGCCGTTTTGGGCATAGCCAGCCCATAAGCACCAACAATGGCCGTGATAATAATGTCTGTTTTATTCCCCGGAACACCACCAAGAGAGTGGCAATCAACAACCAGACTTTCATTATCCCAATGCAATACTTTTTCGCCGATCATCGCCTCGCTCAAAGACAGAACCTCCGGCGCAGACATAAAAGAGCCGGATGCTACCAAAAAAGAGGCAATATCCATGTTTGAATACTTTTTAGAGGTAATATCGTTGATAATGGCGCTATATTCGGCAGAGGTCAGAATATTTCCTGCAATTTTACGCTTTATGGCATTTGTGCTGACCGGCACCGGAGAAAGTGTTAAAGAAACTTTTGCTCCTTCCGGTAAGTTGATTTGCTTAAAAGCTTCATCATTAAGGGCTAATTCATCAGGAGCAACAAGCCCTTCGTCATCAACAATCTGCAAAAAGGCGGTAATTGTTTTAATTCCGCCATGCACCTCAATCTTAACCAAAGAATTAATGTCATCGGTTTTATAAGCCGCACAGTTTCGGTTAAGATAAACAATATTTTCATTAAAAGAAGCAATGGGCAGATGTTTAAGAGTCAACATGTCAAAACAACCTCTGGCAAATAAAGACAAATAATAAAAATCATAACCTGAAAAAGGAATTTCTGCAAGGCGATTTTTTTCCGGAAAAAAGAGAATTTATTAACTCAAAATTGACAGATTGCAAATAATAATGTAACATATAACACTAAAGAAAACAAAGAAGGTAAAAACAATGGAAAATCAATATTACACTTTGGTTGAAAAGCAGGACTTTTATGAAATTATTGAAAATAAATATGGTGAACTGGCTATATTTATTGACGCAAGAGAAGGTGCTCCAAAAAATCCGGTATTAGAATTTGATGGCAAAAGTACGGCGATTCTCCGTCGTGATGAGCGCGTTTCGGTATTGCTGGAAAATATTGATGAAGAAACCAGAGCACCATTGGCTGAAGCCGAATTTGTTTTGGTTGTTGAATTAGACGGCAAGATGGTAAACAGAACCTACGGTGTTCCGCTTGATAACGTCGAAGAAGTCAATATGAAGGGCCGCCGCACTCGCGCTGATGAAATCATTAAATCCAAGAGCCGTGAAGAATTAATCGAAAGCTTTGGCGCTGTCAAAGTTTGGAGCTGCGGCAATAAATAATAAAACTTTTTTAAGGAAGTAAAGTGATGATAGGCTTAGTTTTGGTCACTCATGGAAAACTGGCAGAAGAATTTATATCTGCAATGCAACACGTTGTTGGTCCCCAAGACCAAGTTCGTGCCGTATGTATCGGCCCAGAAGACGATATGGAAATGCGCCGTACGGAAATCTTAAATAAAGTCGGTGAAGTAGATAACGGCAGCGGAGCAATTGTTCTGACCGATATGTTTGGCGGCACACCATCAAATTTAGCCATCTCAATTATGGATAAAGCAAAAGTTGAGATCATCGCCGGTATAAACCTCCCGATGCTGATAAAGCTTGCCAGCTTAAGAAAGGACAAATCCTTGAAAGAAGCGGTTGAGGGGGCGCAAGAAGCCGGAAAAAAGTATATTAATGTTGCATCAAAATTGCTGGGAATGTAAGCAATGTCTGAAGAAATAAGCGTAGAACTTGAAGTTAAAAATAAAAAAGGTATCCATGCGCGTGCTGCGGCAGCCTTTGTCAAAACCATTGAAGATATGGACGCAGAAGTAACTGTTGAAAGAATAGGCCAGACTGTGAGCGGTTGTTCTATCATGGGCTTAATGATGTTGGCGGCAGCCAAAGGCACGACCATAAAAATTAATGCTAGCGGCAAAGAAGCTCAAAAAGCCATAGATGCCTTGACTAATTTGATAAACAGCAAGTTCGGAGAGGAATAGGGTGAAAGAAAAAGCACCGCGCAACAAAACGCTTGAACTTAGCCCTAAAGAAATGAACGCCTATGCCAAAAAGGCGATTAAACTAAACTTCAAAGCATCAATAGACTATGTGATAGATAAAACCATTCATCAAGACATGATGAAAACGCTGGATTATCTGCCTGATTCATCTGTTGATTTGATAGTGGTTGATCCTCCCTATAATCTAACCAAAGTCTTTGGAAACAGTGTATTTAAAGAGCGTGATTTTAGCGAATACAAAAAATGGCTTGAAAAATGGATAAAAAAACTTCCGCGTATATTGAAGGAAAACGGGAGCTTGTATATTTGCGCCGATTGGAAAACATCAATAGCCATACCGGAAGTTGCCGGCAAATATTTTATTTTACAAAACCGCATTTCTTGGGAAAGAGAAAAGGGCCGCGGCGCTAAAGATAACTGGAAAAATTGCTTGGAGGATATTTGGTTTTTTACCAAAAGCAAAGATTATACCTTTAACCTCGATGCGGTAAAAATTTTGCGTCCGGTAGTTGCGCCTTATCGCAACGAACAAGGCGAACCCAAAGATTGGGTCGAAGAAAGCGGCCGCCGCAGCCGTATGACTTATCCTTCAAACATCTGGACCGATATCTCCATTCCGTTTTGGTCAATGCCGGAAAATACCCCTCATCCGACACAAAAACCAGAAAAATTAATTGCAAAATTGATTTTAGCCTCCAGCAATGAGGGAGATGTTGTTTTTGATCCCTTCTTAGGCTCAGGCACAACTTCTGTCGTCGCTAAAAAACTCGGTCGCCACTATATTGGCATTGAAAAAGAAAAAGAATATGTTGCTTATGCCGAGTTTCGCCTTGAACAAGCGGATAAAAACAAAGAAATTCAAGGCTACGAGAACGGTGTATTTAAATCACGCAACGCCGAAATGTAGATATAAAGTTTAAGTCATAAAATAAAAATCACCACTTGTAATTCAGTTAAGGAAGCATAAATCCATTTGTGCCGATGAAATTCGGCAGGACGAAATCTTTAATAATTTTTTTAGGAGAAATCTTAATGAGTAATAAGAATACGAGTAAAACTGCCTCGAGCAGTGAAAACTCAACAAATAACAGCAATAATACGTCAAAAACCGGATGCGGTTGCGGCAAAAATAAATAGCTGTTTATAAAAAACATAATACATATCGTTTGCACATTTATTATTATCATAATATCACCTTAATTACACAGTCCCGACAAAAAACACACTTGTCGGGACAATTTTTTTTCATTATATTAGTCAGAGAAAAATAACAAAGGGGGGATATCATGCGAAAATTAGCATTATTCGCGGGAATACTTATGCTTTTCAGCCCGAAGGCTTTTGCTCAAAAGGCATCCGACGTTTTAGAAATTGAAAATTATTTGAATAACATAAAAACTTTGCACGCATCTTTTGTTCAAACCGCAAGCAACGGCAATACCTCGGAAGGAAAAATCTATATTGCCAAACCAAACAAGATTCGCATGGAATATAATGAACCCGTCAATGTATCTATTGTCGGCGACGGAAACTTTATTGTTTATCATGATAAAGAATTAGACCAAGTAACCCATATTGACTACGACGATGTCCCTGCAAGCTTAATTTTGGCAAATGATATAAAGATTGATGGTAAAAAGATAAAAATAACAGATTTTTATAAAGATTCTGGAACAACCGAAGCTGTTTTTGAATATGAAGTAAACGGCGAAACTCATCCGATAACTTTAGTCTTTAACAATAATCCGTTTGAGCTGAAACAGTGGAAAATCACTGATCCTCAGGGTATAGAAATAAGTGTCTTTTTATATAATATGGAACAAGATAAAGACCTTGATGAAACACTGTTCACGGTTAAAGAAAAACAAAGTCCGGTAAGAAAGAAAAATCGGAGATAATATGACAAACATAAAACTTGCAACTTGGAATGTAAATTCCATAAGAATAAGACTGGAACATCTGGCAAGATTTGCCAAAGAAAAGCAGCCGGATGTCATTTGCCTTCAAGAGGTCAAAGCCAAGCCGGAAGATTTTCCGTTTGATGACATCCGTGCGCTGGGATATGAAAATATCGCCTTGTATAGTCAGGCCGGCTATAACGGTGTTGCCATCTTGTCAAAATATCATCTGGATAATATTGAAGAACGCGACTGGGTCGGCAAGCATGATGCCCGCCATATCAAAGCCACGATACTAGGTGATGTTGAAATCAACGATATTTATATTCCTGCCGGCGGTGATATTCCGGACCCGATAGAAAATCTGTCTTTCGCCCATAAATTAACTTTTATGGATGACATCGCCGAATATTGGGAACAGCATAAAAAAGAAAATCAAGATAAAAAAATGATAATCTGTGGTGATTTTAATGTTGCTCCGCTGGAGAATGATGTTTGGAATCACAAACAAATGTTAAAAATCATATCTCATACGCCGGTTGAGGTTGAGCGCTTAACCAGATTAAAAAAATCACTTGATTTTATTGATATCGGACGAGAATTTCATCCCGAGCCTGAAAAAATTTTCAGTTGGTGGAGTTATCGCAATCCAAACTGGCAAAAAAACAACAAAGGCCGCCGCCTTGACCATATCTGGGCAACACCGAAGCTTAAAGAAAACATCAAAAGCTACGAGATTTTCACCCCCACGCGTGCGTGGGAGCGCCCGTCCGATCATGTTCCGGTGATTGCCGAATTTTCTTTGTGACTAAATATTCAATAAATAACCGCCGTCTTCGGTTTTAATAAGTTGGGCAGAATCATCTTCATGCTCAACTTTTTGTCGCAGACGATAGATATGAGTCTCAATCGTGTGGGTTGAAGCTTCTGGGCTATATCCCCAAACCTCTTTAAGAAGCTCATTTTTTGATGTGATATTTGGATAAGCCTTGTAAAGATGTTTGATAATAGCCACTTCCTTTTCGGTTAGTTTAACCGTTTCTTGGGTTTTCAGATTAATAATTTCTTTGGCTGTAGGGCGAAGCTCATAATTTCCGAATTTCAAAAAACCTTCTGCCGAATTTTCAAAACGATTAATGCACGAATGCAAAGAATCAAGCAATTCCGCAAGATGAAAAGGCTTAACAAAAACATGAACATTTTCAAGAGATGCTGTTTTTTCATCAGATGAAAATAGAAACAGAGGAACTTTAGCATCAATGCTTTTAAGCAAAGAAACATCTTCATCAACTAACGCAATATCAAAATTCTCATTTTTATCGCGCACAACTGAAAAGCCATCACTCATACGCTCAATTTGTTCGCACAAATCGCTTGCAAAAAAATCATCAGAACTCAGCAGTAAAATATTAGTCATAAAAACTCCTTTGGTTAAAAGCTCAAGCCGATTCCCAGAGCAAAGGCATAGCCCTTACGATTTTTTTCAAGAGCAGGGTCTTCACCGCGAAAATTAACATGTGCGGCGAGGGCATAAACATGGGCATATTTATTGACTTGAAAATCATTGGCCAAAAGCCAAATCTGGTCTTTATTTGCAGAATTATCCGCTTGGGCTTCAAAATAGCCGAGCGATGATTTTATCGGACCGAACTGATAACCGATTCCGGCGTTCCAAGCCTGACCTTCGCGATAACTGTCAAACAAGCCGAGAGAAGAATCTTCGCGAGAAATTTCAAAATCATTACCATCAACATAAGTCTTGCGAAAACTTCCGCCGACCGACCAATTTCCATAGGATAAGAGTAATCCGGCCGATAAGTCATTATCGTTTTTGTGATAAAGCCCATAGCCGAGAGAAAGCTCTGCTTGAACAGGGCCAAAATTATTTTGATGATAAAGACCGAGAACATAAGCATCATCACGGTCATAAGCAGCATTAGAACTGACCAGACCACGGCGGTTTTCGGTGTCGGGAACATAAGAAAAACCAAGGGTCGAATTATAAATTTCAGGAGTAAAATACGAAACTTTCGGGGCAACGCCGTCAGTATTAATTTCGGTAGAGTTCAGCGTTTTAAAAGATGTTTGAACACCTTTGCGCCTTTGCCAGTTTGGGTTAGCAATAAAATCAACAATATCCGAGTTGTTAAGTTTTATAGGAGAAACAGAAGGCGCTCCGACCGACAACACCGCTGCAGCATTAAAAGTTTCACCGATAGAGAGTGTGCCGAACGGTGTATTTAAATCAGCTGAGAGCTGTTTTCCCCAACTTCCGTTATTAAAATTTTGCACTTCTTTATCACTGGCCGCCATAAGGTCAAGAAAAACCGTTGCGGAATAATCATCAGAAAAGAAATAAGAATAAGCCGCATTAAGATTTCCGGCTGCTTGCAAAACATTGCTTTTTTGCAAATCCTCATAAGGCTTAGCCACATCATTATAGCCATAGAAAAAATCGGCATCACCTCCGATTCCAAAATCACTTTCGGCCCGAGCCGAAGCCGCTATAAAAACAACCCCGCCCAAAACAAGAAACAAAAATCTCATGCTAAACTCCAAATTATAAAACAGAAATAAGTTTAAGCATAAAAAACAAAGATATCAAGAACAAAGAAAATTTTTATAAAGAATCTATATTTCTTGATGAAGCAAGAAAAGAAACTTGCTGTTGTGACAATTTATGCGGCTGAATTTCTTTATCTTTTCTAGGCACTTTTGCTTCTATTTTTTCTTTCAAAACATCGGAACGAAAGAGGCCTAAATCTCTTTTCATTTTGTGGTCAACAATATTTTTTTGTTCAGGGGGCAAATTCATATTATCAAACCCTTTAATACTTTGCGCCATCCAGTTCAGATATTGATAATCAACTTCTTTCATTGAAACAGGTTTTTGAGAAATTTTATTGTAAGCATTAACGGTTCTTCGAGCCAAGTTTCTATCCATGGCGCATAGCTTAACAAAATCGGCGCTTCGGTCATTTATATCAGCATTACCAAAGTCAAAAACACCGTTCAAGATATGTTCTTTGGAGGTGTCAACAGCCAAATTTCCACCATGCAAATCATTATGGCAGAACACTTTGTCATGCGAAATCGGCGTACGAAAATCATCTAAATCTAGCCCAAAACGATTCATGATCTTTTTATTAGAGGAATAATCGAATTTTGGATTTTTTTCATAATCATAAGAAATCGGCATGGCGTCATAAGGCCTAATCTCTTTTGTTTCCGATAGCGGGATAGAATGAAGTTCGGCAAAGAAAACGGCTAAATCTTCAGCTAAAAAATCTTTTTGTTTTTCTGATAAGCCCGCAAGCAGATTTTCACCGGATTTATTATCCAAAACATCACCTTCTACAATGTCATGATAAGCAAAACAAATCTCGGGCGTATCAAAAATTTTCACATCAGATGTTTTGGTTTTAAGATTTTGTTTTTGAATCATAGCGGTAACTTGGCTTTCTCTTTCCAAATCTGCCCAAGTTTTAGATTCTTTTCCGTTTTTAGGAACACGAAGAACTTTATTTCCGGCTTTAAGGGGAACATTTTGCCCATTTTCGCGAAGACTTTTAAGCGAACAGTTTTCCAGTGAAAAAGGAAGTTTTCCTTCTTTTCCAAGAGTAGTTATTTTACTAATAATTTCAGCTGAATTCATAAGATGTTCTCCAAATAATATAAATTAATTCTACCTTATTGTACTGCCCCAAGTTTGTCAAGCGGCAAAATTGAGAGTCTTAAAGTTAAAATTGTTCCAAATAAGTTCTGCGTTTGCCGGAGTGATGTATCCGAGCT
>CASFMW010000014.1 GCA_949295935.1 uncultured Pseudomonadota bacterium
GCATAAGCAGTCCTCCAAAATAGGTTTGTGCTGAACTGATTATAATACTTTTTATAATCTTGAGTACTGCTTTTGCCCCAACCTTTGATGTAGAGCCCATCAATTCCCGCTTGTTACACGGACTACTCAAAACAAAATTCTTTGATTTACAAATGGTTAGTCTGGTCTGAATCTAATTCTGTTTTGGGATATTCTAAGAGTTAAAAGTGCTTTGTTGTTTTTGAATTTAACGAAATTAGCAATTATTTGTTTTGCTTTATTATAAAAAATATGCTATATTTACTTTAGTTTATGTTTTGTTTTTTGTTGGAGATTAAAATGAGTGATGAAGTACGCGTTGAGTATTCAGGAAAGGCTTGTAGAAATGTTTTGGGCTATTTAAAGGGAGAAATAGATAAAGAAGCCTTTGTTTCTCTATATAAGGAAAATGTAACAAAGTCTAAAAATTATGCTGAAATTATTGGAGAAGTAATGCGTCAGAAAATGTCTGATTTGTATAATCGTAATGATGCAACTAAGCGTTTGGGTATTGAAACAAGTGAATTTGACGCTTTATCTTTTGAACAATCAAAGTTTGGAGCGGTAGATAAAATTGTTGATGCTGTTTATGATGTTGCTTATACGAGGATTCCCAATAATAGTTTGGCTAGAGATGGTCAACCTTTGTCATATGATAGAAAAAGGAATGATGGCATAGTTGCCGAAAGAGCTTTAGATACCCTCAGTAGAATAGGAGAATTTGGAGTGGGTATGCAGGCTTTGAAAGAAGCTTATTTCTTTCCAAGAAAAAATGTTCCAAATGTTGGGATGACTAAAAATACAATGGTTTTGGATTTAGTAAGAGAAGACGCAAATAGTTGTAGAGCCAGTAATTTACAAAAAGCTCAACAATATGCACTAAACAGAGGGATTGAACAAAAATAGATAGTATATATTAATTACATATTAGGAATGATTGGTCTGTGTACTATCCTGTAAGTCCTGCCATATTTGGCCTAACTCATTGAAGTTGGGCTATAATTTTTTTTAATATTTACAAAAAATGCCGTTTTTGCCTGTGTATCACCAAGGTGTATCACAGGAGCAAAGTCAGATGAATGGGCATAATAGGTTAGTTCGCCGAAATCATACATACTATTTATGGGCACGAATCCCCAGCGCTTTGGTGTATTTAGAATCAATGTTTTTATTTGGTATAGGTTTTATTACTTTTATCAAATTCGGTTATCCACGGGTTGTTTATGGAGATTTAGGATAGGCTTTAACCTTATTTTCAACTTTTGAGGTTATGATTATTATAATTTAATCTGGAGAGGTTGAATATGAGAAAAGTTGGAATACTGGGACTTGTAATTGCTTTAACAATGGCTGCGGCTTGCCAATCGTTTAATCAAAACAAAGAAGAAAAGTTTGTGAATCCGGTCTTTTATGAAAAAATGATTTCGGCTTCACATGAAAATTTTGAAGTGCAATTAACGCCAACCAGCATTTATATGTTTTCAAGTGAAAGTTTTAAATATAATTACACCTGCAAACTGATTAATAACCAAATGGATACGGTTAGTTTGGAATGTTTTAAATACAACTACAAAAATGAAAAAGAAGAAACGCAAGTTTTTACCTATACGCTCAAACCTTGCACCGAAGAAAATCTTTGCTTAGATGAAGGTGGATGGCTGGTTTATGAAAAAGTTAAACCGTATAAATATTTTGATAAAACGATTACTTATATCATCCCTTCAAAATCTGAAAATGCTCCCAAAGACAAATTTGTAAATCCGTTGTTTTATAAAAAATTATCTCCGATATCTCGAGGTTCAAGACCGACCTTTTTGACACCAACTTCTGTTACCACAATAGATTTATATGGAAAAGAGGACGTTGGAAAATGTAAAATGCTTGAAAATACACCAATGTTTGTAACATTAGATTGCTCATTTCATGATGAAGAGACTAAAGAAACATATGGTTATGTTGTTCGCTATGTCTTACAAGGCTGTGATGAGAAAACCCAATATTGTTATGGGGGAGCCTGGCGTGTATTAGAAAATGCGTCAGGTAGTGCTATCGGAACATTTGTTATAGATAAAAAAGATATGGGGCAGTAAAAACTGCCCCCTTTATAGCTACCATGATTTGATGTTTCGGATTTGTTGTTCTGTCCAATAATTTCGGTCTTCTCCGACATCTTTACGATGCACATTATAGATAATACCGTCTTTACCAAACAAGTTTTTCTCCGCAATAGCTTTTCTGAGCTTAGGCCAATTTTCTTGAGAAACATTGCCGGTATTAAATTTTATATCCAAGAGAACATTTTGTAACTCTGGTGGATAAGATGCAAAACCAGGAAATTCTTTACTTGCATTAAAATTCAAACTTTGCATATTGTTCGGACTAAAGATTGAGCCGTTGTTTAAGCCGGAATTTAAAGTGCTGTTATTATTCCCCCAAACATTATTCTGATATTGTTGAAACCGGTCTGTTAAATCCTTCAAATTATATATTGAAGGTGCTTGCGTTTTGTTTATCAACAGAAAAACAGAAGGACACTAAAGTAGCCTTCAGATATTTAGTTAATTTTTTTAGGTAAATTTTATCAATCCAGTTTTTCCAATTCCTCCCATATTTGTTGGCACAAATTTTTATCATGACCTTCTTCTACACAAGTTTGTATATAATTATACTCTGTATAATAAGGCAAGATAAACCATATACCAATAGTTAAAATAGTGCATATACCAATAGCTGTCAGAATAAAAGAGACAATTCTATCTAATATTTTCTTTGCGCATATTTTCTGTTCTGAACTCATCTAACATATCCTCACAATTTTTATACGGATTATTATATCCAATATTGCTACCATAAAGATTGTTTTTCAAGTCTTTTCTGCTATCAGAAATAATTGTTTGCATTGGCATATTGCCTTTTTTCTTATAATAATCATATATCTCTTTTCCATATCCCATTCTTAATCCCCAATCTCTGCTTGTAGGACTAATTTGAGCTAATTTACATTGCAATAAAGCATGATAATAATTATCTATGCCATCGGCTTGATTAGGTCCATATTTCTTAACCAGCTGTTTACCAACATTATTCATTTTATTGTAATGTTGATAAGCAATTTGAGCATCAGCCACTAGTTCGCCAAGATTTTCACCTGTGTATTTTATAGTATCTAAAATTAAATTTGCTTTATTGCCTAATTGATTAAGATTATATGATTTTTTTTGTTTATCAATTTCATTTTGTATATTAGACGTCATAATATTGTCATAAATATTGCTATTGCTCCTTTGCTCAAACAGATTGCTATTTTGCGCTAAAGGAGTGTTGTTCAGTCCCCATTGGGTAGGGTTATTGTTTTCTTGCTCAAAGGTTTGATTTTCACTTCCTAAACCATTATTATAAATCTAATATATCTAATGAGCATTTTGCAAAAAATTAAACAATAACCAATAATGGTCTATATTTGATACAACAAAATAACAAGCAACTATCATTAAAATAATTATCAAGCCTCTAAGACACCATTGCATTTTAGGAAAATTTTTATATAATGACGGCTGCCATACCCATAACATTTCAGCATATGTAATAATTCTTAAAATAAAAATTATAAACATAACAACTGAAATGCGAAGCGTTAAATTTTCAGACAAAAACGATAAAATATAAAATATTGATAATTCTCCAATATTTAAGATTAAATATAGCAAAATAATTGCCGGAATTTTCCATAGAAGCGAATTTATAGGAACATCTTTCATTTTACCTTCAAAAAGATTTTTCCAAAGAAAAAATGGCACAATAACCCCAGTATAAAGCATCGGAAATATCAAAAAATAATAAATAATAGACCAAGGAAAAGCAAGGGTAGATAAAACTAAACCTAAAGCAATATACACTTTTTTTTGGTTAATTGACATCAGCATTTCCTTTTACCATTGAGGGTCTAAAAAAATTATATAAAACACCCAACAAATAGCAGCAAATATGGCATAACATAAAACTATGCTGCTTATAAGAAGTCGAGATAATATTTTTTTTGCTTTTGAAATCATTATTATATAACAACTCTCAATTTAAACTTTTAAGGACATAATAATACATAACCCACAATAATTTCAATAAAAATTTCTATAAACAGTTAATTTGATTTATTTATCAATATATTTTTTTACAATAACTTGACAATCATCATTAGGATATTTTGTTCCAAGCAATCGACCAATTTTATTAGCATAATTATCGCTTGCACTGCTATCGTTAGTATTTTGACCTGTCCAAACATCTCGTGCTTCTTTTCCCCATGAAACTAGTTTAGCCATGTCATTACCACCTTCACCATATTGAGCTGCCTCACAATTTATAACAGCATGTTTATATTTGTCAGACATTTTAATTGGAGTAAAATTCTGATAATTACCATACATATTACCTAGTCCAGCACCTAAAGAATATAAATAACTAAATATATTTTGACTCCGAGGTTCGACAACACCTTCTTGTTGTTGAACGTAGTTCCAAACTTTTTCACCATCAGCTGCCGTATCCCAATATCTGGGAATGTTATTAGATTTAGTTTGGTTCTGCCCAAAGGTATTCACCGTATTGTCAAACTGATTATTATTCATGTTCTCAATATTGTCGTGAATGTTTGAAGAACCGAAACCGTAGTTATTATCAGAATTGCCCCAAAAGTTTGTGCCTTGTTGAGGATAATTTTTTGTTATCCCCTGATTGTTGTAGTTCTGTATGAGTTGGTTTTCCTTATTTTGTCTTGCAAATTGATATTCCAATTCATCTCGTGTAGAAAAGCCGCTGTGGTCAACACCATAGGTATCAATATGATTTTCACCAGTCTGATAGCCAAGCGGCGATTTATAATTGCCATAAAAGTTCATAAAAAGCCTCCGAATAAAAAAGTTAAATTTACGTAATATTTAATTACAAAAATAAGATATCATAATTTATTACGTAGAATCAATCCTCTACAGACCACAACATATTAACTTTATCATTCAAAAGCTTTTTTAAACTCCCTATTATTGGCCTGAGCTAGTTGATTTAACTTGCTTTCCCAGTTGCTTTGACGATACGGAATTGAAATTTTCGCCGCTTTGGTTTTTAAGAACCATAAAACAAAGCCGTTAGCCGTTAATTTTTTACCTAATTTCATATACTTATTAAATCTTTGTTTTTGGATTTTTTTGAAATATTCGCGAAACGGTGCAAATTTTTTATCCCGAGACTGCGCTCTTTTTTGTGCTTCTTGAGAGCGATTTATTTTGCAAAGAACCTCAACCGATTCCTTTCTACTCTTCTGCCAGTGTTGTCTTTCATCGGTTATTGTTAATATTATCCAGTTGGTTATTTGGCTTTGCAAAGCCTTTGTATCTTGCGTTTGATTAAACTGACGAAAGATAAAATCAAGCTTACGTAACTTGTCTATTTCAATAACGCTGCTTGCCGATAAGAGTAATTCCGGCTCAACCTTAAAATAAGCTGCAAGTTTAGAAACCTCAGGCGTTATCAGCTCCAAAGATGAATTCTCCATCATCTCCAAGGTTTTAAGAGGAATTTTAGTCTTTGCCGCGAGAGTTTCTAAGGACATCTTTTTAAACTTGCGGAAAAAGGCAATTTTGTTACCGGTGCTTAAAATATATTCTTCCCAAAGTCCATGGTTTTGAGGCATCAAATCTCTCCTTATAAATATTATTTTTATCTTATATAGGGAATAAATATCGCGGATGCAACTTTTTGTCGTTAAGGTACAGAAGTTGTTTTTTTCCAATCGTTAATATATTTGTAACTCAAGAAACAAGTGATGAGCAAAAACTTTATCAAGTAATTAATGAAGCGATGGATTTTGCTGCAAAAGATGGTGTAAAAAATGGTAATAAAACTGCTCTTGTCTTTGCTAGTAAAAAGAATATTCCATTTTTTATTAATCTCTTTTATATAAAAGAATTGATATTAGATGATTATACCGAGCTTCACATTGCTAAATCACGTCTAAAATTCTTTAAAAACTAACAAATTTTTATTTTTGTTATTCAGTTTTAACCTTTGTTTCTTACAAAACAAATGTTTCTATCTCTTGTCGCAATGATTTTGTACCCAAGTTCTTCCGGGGTGCTGCCATATCGTTCTCTAAACCACATAAAAGCATCTTGTTGCAATTTTTTATCATTCATAATTCTTAATTTTAATCGTTAAACATAATAATTTTATTTGTGCTTGCATTGTATTGGAATTTTGCAAAAAGTAAATGATTTTTGTTTAGGAAGTCTGTGTGATATCGCCCCGCTACTCAAGGCGAAGATATGTGAAAAAAGGCTGATAGAATAACATAAAAGAGGAAGTCAGTTAAAGACTTCCTCTTTTATTATAAAATTTCAGACATAATATCATTGTTTTGTTTTTTTAAATTCATTTCGCTAAAACGAATGACAGATAGTTCTTGTTTAGAGCTTATCTTAAAAGCAATAAGCGGAGAAATAATTCCTCCAATCAAATGACTGACCAAAAAATTTTCATCCTTTTGAGGATCTTTAAATTCTCCAGGAAAAAGATGGGTGACATTTAGTTCGTCATAAAAACGGTGCAATGCGCAAGGGTAAATAATATATTTTTTCCCTGCTTTTTGTGTCAGAAGCCACACAGGTTCATTGTAGTCCGTTATTTTTAGCTTTATGTCTTTTACGCCATTGATAACTTCTTTGAATGGAAAGTTATTTATTATATCATCTGGAGTTAAAAAAAGAATAGGACAATCTGTTTGATGTTCGTCATAGCAACGCAGTCCCAAGTATTGAGGAAGATAGATATTCTCTTTTTTCTCTGAAACTGTAAATTGGGTTATTACGCTTTTATCTTCAATAATCCAGTTATGAAAATGAGAATGCCATGCGTCAGGGTTGCTTTTTCTTTTTATAAAGTCTTCAATACAGAGGCCTTTAACTTTTTTGATGCTTGCTAATGAACAAAATTCATGCTTAAATATTAAGTAATTTATATGCTCTTTTCCCGATATTGTTATGGGTATAATCCATTGTGGAGTAATATCAGGGCAAGAGGCTTTTAATAGGATGTCTTGTTCTTTACACAATTGGTATCTCATGCCTATTTCTTGAGAACAGAGATAGTTGACTAAAGCTAAAATGTCTTTGGCTGTGGTTATTGTTTTAATTGTTTTCATACCATAATATTTTAATAGTTTTACAAAATAATTATATTTTGCATGCAGTATATTGAATTTGGGAAAAAAGTAAAGGATTTTATGATAAAAATAATCCTATTGTTATGAATAATTTATTTGCAATCTAGCGGAAAATTGTTATAATAAGACCATTAAATAATATTATTGTGTAACTGGAAAAATGTATTTTTATGGAAAAAAAATCTGCGAAGCTGATTTATAGGCTTATTTTTTTGTGTGTTATGGTGGTAGCAATTTTGTTGCTGTTTGTTCACTGGAAATATTCTCTTTGTGCTCTGGTTTTCCTTCTTTGGAATAGTATCTTCTATCATAAAGGGTGTCAGGAATGGGTTATTGATGAATGGGAAACAGGTTATCCGACGCAAGGATTACGCAGAATGTTTCAAAGTTGGATTTGGTTGGTGATTATTATTATCATTGTGTTTCTTTTTATCCAAGCGAAGCAATGTAGTGGACAATCTTGACTTACCTTGCTATTTAAGATGAAGACGCTTTACTGCGTCTTTTTTTTATAGCAAAAAAATTAAAAAAGATGGGCTTTTAATTTTTATTTTTGTTCCATTTGTAATATTGGTAATTTTTTATTTAGCAGTGTCTGTTTTAATCCTTGAAACAAAAAGATAGTTATTGACATATCTAAAATAATTTACTATCTTGTCGGCAATGAGGCGGGCGCATTGGGCGAAATGGCGCAATGTGTCTTGTCGGTTTTTTATTTGTTTTTTATGGATTTGTTTCATGGCAAAAGTTAGTCCGATACAGTTTTTCAGACAGGTCAAGCAAGAAGTTAAAAAAGTTACTTGGCCGACAAAGAAAGAAGTTATGCAGTCTTCGATTATGGTTATCATTTTGGTGGTGATTGCTGCTACTTTCTTCTTCTTTGTTGATCAGATTTTGGGCTGGATTGTTAAATTGGTTTTAGATATTGGAGTTTAGGTCCTATGGATGCTCGTTGGTATGTTGTAAATGTTTATTCCGGTTCGGAAAAGAAAGTGGCCGAATCGATTAAAGAGCAGGCAGTTTTGAAAGGTATGGAAGACCGTATCCTTGAGGTTATGGTTCCGACTGAAGAAGTTGTTGAGATGAAAAAGGGCGCTCGCGTTAATTCTGAACGCAAGTTCTTCCCCGGTTATGTTTTGGTTAAAATGGTTATGTCTGATGATGCTTGGCATATTATTCGCAATACGCCGCGCGTTAGCGGGTTCCTCGGAAGCCGTAACAAACCGCAACCGATTACCGAGGCCGAAGCTCAACGCATTATTAAGCAAATGACGGAAGGCGTTGAACGTCCGCGTACCGCTATTGAGTTTGAAAGCGGTGAGCAGGTTCGCGTTATTGATGGGCCGTTTGCTTCCTTTGTCGGTGTGGTTGAAGAAGTTGATGCCGAAAAAATGCGTCTTAAGCTTTCGGTTTCAATCTTTGGGCGTTCAACACCGGTTGAGCTTGAGTTTTCTCAGGTTGAGAAGATTAAGTAAATATTTTATGGTTAGGTTAAAGGGTTTCGGTTTGCCGAGCCCTTTTTTTGTAAGGAAAGGTTGCCATGATTAAAAGTTTTTTGAATGAGTTTAAAAAATTTGCCATGCGCGGTAACGTGATTGATATGGCAGTCGGTATTATTATCGGTGCTGCGTTTGGAAAAATTGTGGACTCTTTGGTTAAAGATGTGATTATGCCGCCGATTGGGCTTTTGCTCGGGAAGGTTGATTTTTCTAATCTTTATTTTGTGTTGAAATCAGGGGCAAGTGATGCTGTTTATAATTCTTTGGCGGCGGCTCAGGCTGATGGTGCGGTAACTCTGAATTATGGCTTGTTTCTTAATGCCGTTATCAGCTTTACCATTGTGGTTTTTGCCGTTTTTATTTTGATTAAAGCGATTAATAAGTTGCGGGCCAAGATTGATAAAAAAGAGGCTCAAGATGCTGCTAAAGCTGCGCCTAAAACAAAAATCTGTCCTTATTGCTGTTCTGAAATTGCAGCCGCGGCCGTTAGGTGTCCAAACTGTACCAGTGATTTGAAAAAATAAAAAAGCGGAGGTTTCGAACCTCCGTTTTTTTTAATATTCTTGAATGTGGCTGTTGCCGACAACATACATATTCAGATATTGATTGATGTTCTTTTCCATGCTGGTATTGAAGTCATCCATTAACTTTTTGACCATGGTGTTCCAATATCTTTCTTTTTCATCAATCTCAGTATGTGCCGGAATGGTCAGCTCTCTCCAAGCTTCAATGGTGGTTTCTGCCGTGCTTAAAGAATCCGGATCAGTTACCATTAATACAGCAACAAGTTTTGCGCGATATTTGACTTTATTGGTTGTAAATAAATCCGGCGTGTTGATTTCTTCTTCAGTAACGCTAGCGTCTTTGATGATGAATTTGGCAACTTTGTTACTGCTGAAGTCAACGGCTTCAAGTCTTTCTGAGGCCCAGATTCTAGCGGCTTTTTCAATGGATATTGGGAACAAGTGTTCAACATTCGGGCGCTGGAATGAGGGGGTGAACTCAGAGATAATGTCAACTTTGTTGACTTTTAGTTGAATCGGCGGAAGGTTGCTGAAGCTAGGATCTTCATAGCGGCTGGGTTCTGCGCGATTGTCGTTTATGCTGCTGCAGCCTTGAATGACTAATATGGCAGCAAAAACAGATAATATTTTCTTTAACATGAATTTTTCCATTCATAAAAGTTATTTTACGATTTTAGTTTATCATACGCTCTATTGATTAAAAAATCGTTATTGTTTAATCAGTTCTCCTTTGGCAAAGCTATATTGCTCTCCACAGAACTCACATTTTGCGGTGATGGTGCCGTTTTCGGCCAAAGAGTCGATCTCTTCTTCCTTCATGGAGCTTAAAATATTGTGCAGTTTTTCGCGGCTGCAACGGCAACCGAAGCGGTAAGTTTTGTTTTCAGCGACTTCAAGGCCGTGGGCATGATATAGCCGGTGCAAAAGGTCTTGGTTGCTTAAATCGGCATTGAAAATTTCATCAGATTGAAGGCTTTCGGCAAAAATGATGGCCTCTTTCCAGCTTTCTTCAATATCTGTTTCTTCGCTGATTTTTCCGCCGGCAGAAGGAAGTTTTTGGATTAAAAGTCCGGCAGCAGCCCAGTGGCCTTCCGGTGTTTGGGGCTTGTGAACAAACAAGCGGATGAAAGTGTCTATTTGTTCAGACTGGCGAAAATATCTCATGGCGCAATCAGCAAGTGTTTTCCCTTGGATGTCGGTTACGCCCTGATAGGTTTTATCGGGACCGCCTTGGTCCACAGTGAAGGCCATGTAGCCATGACCTAAAAAGTTTGGTGTTTCTTCATGTTCACCTAATGTTTTTCTCAAGGCTTTGGCGGCATTGATACGGTCACGGTCATATTGTGCCGTGGCTCTTATTGCGCCTTCAGAGGTGACATCTACCGCGATTGTTCCGACAGGGCCGTCGCTCTTGGTTTGGAAGCTGAACAGGCCATCGTATTTTATGGTGCTGGACAGCAATGCGGTTAAAGCCGTGCTTTCGGCAATGATGTCGTTGAGTGTTTCGGGGTAATCATGACGCGAGATTATGTCGTTGATAACTTTGTCAAGCCGTACTATTCGGCCGAAGAAGGTGCCGTTGTTGATATGAAATGATGCACAGCTGTCAAAATTTTTATTAACCACAGTTTTATTCCTTACTATAATTATCTTTATCGTTATTATAGTATTTAGCTAATTGAAGAGGATTTTGCAAGTGGAACTTGATGAGAAATCTTTAAAACCTAGGAAATTGCGCAAGATTACAAAGCAGCGGTTGCAGAATATTGCTCTTTATTATTTGCAGCGTTTTGAAACATCAGTAGAAAATCTGCGGACTGTGCTTTGGCGACGGGTTAAGGATTATGCCTTTTATGTGCCGGAATTTAATGTGGCTGAAGCTGAAGGATGGATTGAAGAGATTTTGGTTGATTTTCAAAATCGTCATTATGTTGATGATAAGCGCTTTGCAGAGCTTAAAATCAGGGATTATTTGGCGCTTGGAAAGTCTGAAAATTATATCCGTCTCAAAATGGCGCAAAAAGGTGTGTCTGACGAGCTGGTTAATCAGATTTTGTCAGAACAGGAATTTGACCCTTTTCAAAATGCGTTGAAGCTTGCTAAGAAAAAACGAATCGGTCCTTTTCGCTCTGCAGAAGAACGTGCTGATTTTTGGCAGAAAGATGTTGCCGTTTTGGCGCGTGCCGGTTTTGACTATGATGTGGCAAAAAAAGTTATGGAATTTTCTGTAGAAGATTAAAACTTGACAAAAATATTTAGTTTGCTATTTTGGAAGACAATTACTTATCTTATTGTGTTTATATTATGAATAGAAATTTATTTAAAAAACTTATCTTTTGGAAAAAATGGATTTTTCCGGGGATGTATTGTTATGCGGACGGAACTGTTTCCTCAAAGCCAGAATTAAATGGTCAAAAGGCTTGCGGTGTTGTGGCTTTTGTGCGAAAGCATGAATATTTTGCTTTTGGTATGACGCAAGAAGAGCTGCCTTTTTCTTCTGAAGAGCTTTTTTATGAAAAAGTGTGGGAGAAACATAATGGAAAAGATGCGACGCATTTTATTGCTGAGAGAGCCAAAACAGAAGGGAAACATGCTGAAGCGGTGCAATTTTGTTTGAATTACGCAGAGTTTGGTTTTGAAAAGGGAATAGCCTTTTTGCCAGGAAAGTATGAATTTTTAGCAGCGTCTCAATTTTATGAGACTATTTCTAAAAGCTTTGAAAAAATTGGAGCACCGGTTATGGACCATGGTTCAATGTATTGGACTGCTTCGGGGTTGTGTTTTTATCCGGTGTGGATGTGTGGCTATGGCTATAACTTTGGATTTGGTTTTGTTCCGTTTAATCGAAAATGTATGGTTCGACCAATGTTTCGGTTTTCTTATTAATAAAAAGCTGCCATTAGGCAGCTTTTTTAATTTTTATGACAGCAGCAGCCTTTGTGGCATTTGTCGTCTTCGTGGCAATGGCAATCATCGCCGCAAGTGCAATTTTTGTCGCAATGGCAGCCTTCGCTGCACTGGTGGTTTTCGTCGCAGGTGCAGTTGTCGCCGCAAGTGCAATTTGGGTTTTTGCATTTTGGATTATTGCAACTCATGTTTTTTCTCCTTTATTAAGTCTTTTCTAAAATCTAATTTAGTCTTTTGATTTTGGATTATCAAGGTTTTTGTGATTTTAGTACCCAACCTTGCTCAGATATAATCCTCCGGCAGGGGCTGTTGGGCCGGCGGCATTGCGGTCTTTGGCCTCAAGAATGGTTTTGATTGCCTCCGGCGGAAGGCGTCCTTCGCCGACAAGCTTCAATGTTCCGACCATGTTTCTGACTTGATGATGAAGGAAAGACCTTGCCTCAACCTCAAAAATTATTTCCTCACCTTCTTGGCGGATGTCGATTTTATCCAAGGTTTTAACCGGCGATTTGGCCTGACAAGCCGATGCACGAAAAGAACTGAAATCATGATGTCCGATTAAAAATTTTGCGCCTTCTCTCATCTTTTCAATATCCAGCGGATAAGGTGTCCACCAAACGCGGTTCTTTAGCAAGGGACTGGGGGCGCGGCGGTTGAGAATGCGGTAAATATAGGCTCTTTTTTTGGCAGAGAATCGGGCGTTAAAACTCTCCTCAACGGCTTCAACCGAGAGAATCGAAACGGGGGCTTCTTCTTGCAACAAATTTCCGTTAAAGGCCTCTTTAATCTTCCATTCCGGCATTTCGCGATTGAGGTCAATATGGGCGACTTGAGCAAGTGCATGGACACCGGCGTCGGTTCGGCCGGCAGAGGTGATTTCTTTATGTTCACCGTTGAGCTTGTCTAAAATATCTTCAAGGTACTGTTGAACACTTGGGCCGTCCAACTGTCGTTGCCAGCCCAAGAGATTTGTTCCGTCATATTCAATCGTGAGTTTGTAGCGCATTTCGGAAAAAAGATTATTCCGCAGCCAAAGTCAACATTTCTTCTGCTTTGTTAAAGCCGAGCGAGTCTTGAATCTCCCACAAAACGCGGAGAGCGGCAAGGGCGTCTTCGCCGGTGATGCGTGGGGTGGCTTGGCCGTTTATGCAGCTGACAAAGTGATTTAATTCAGCCTGCAAAGGTTGGTTGGTCGGAATAAATAATTGTTCGACACTGCCTTTTAAGCCATAGTTCATCCATTCAGGAATTTCTTCTTGATTAACATAAGGCATGCGGCCCTGAGAATGAACGTTTATGCTTTGATTGATGAAGTCCATGTCGATATAGTTTGTATCGGTTGTAACGGTCAAAGTTCTGACACGCGCTTGGGTAATGCGACTGGCAGTTAAGTTTGCCGTAACACCGTTTTCGAACTCTAATAAAGCCGTGATATAGTCTTTGCCGGTTGCGTGGTCAGCCGTGCGAACAGCTGCGGCCTGAATGTTTTTGACCTTATCTTTAACCAAAGACAAAACAACTTCAACGTCGTGAATCATTAAGTCCATGGCAACATCAACGTCGGTAATACGTCCGGAAGCGGCTGACATTCTTTGTGCTGTCAGAGAACGGATTTTGCCGGCGTCGTTTAAGATTTTGTGCATTTGTTCAACAGCCGGATTGAACTGTTCAATGTGTCCGACAAGCAAGGTAACATTATTTTTCTTAGCGGCATTAATCAATCTTTGGCAGCCCTCTTCAGTGGTGGCCAAAGGTTTTTCCATCAAGCAATGAATGCCTTTGTTTAAGAAAAATTCACCAACGTCTGCGTGGGTTACCGAAGTTGTGACAACGCTGACGGCGTCAACTTCTTGGGCAACATCTTCCATGCTGGTAAAAGCTTTTATGCCAAACATGTCGGCAGCTTTTTGTGCTGCTTCGGGGAATATGTCATAAACACCGACAAGCTCTACACCTTGTAAAGACTTGTATGTTTTTAAGTGGTTGCGTCCCATTACGCCGGCGCCGATAACGGCTACTTTTATTGTATTTGTCATAGATAACCCTCAAGTAAATTGGTTACAAATTACTTTTTTTCTTTTTACCTAGCACGGTTTTTTATTTTTTGCATTAAACAACTTGTTACAATTTGTTACAAAGATTTCTTCGGTCAATTATTTGAATTTTTTGCTTTATAATTTTGTTTTTTGAGGTTAATCTATAAAAAGTTAGTTCTTAAAAACGGTATAAATCATGCGTAGTTCTTTGCTTAAGCTTTTTTCTTCTTTATGTGTTGTTATGATAAGCGCTTGCGGCGCGGTTGAAGAAAAGCCTCAGCCCGAGACTGTACCGGCGGTTAATCCGCTGGCATTCGGGGCTTGTGTTTTTTCTTCAAACACACCGACCGAGGTTTCGGGAAAGCTGCATGTTTATGATGCTATGGCACGTGCGGCCAAGTATAATTCTTTAACCTTGGCTCAGACAATGCAGAAGAAAATTTATTCTCAGAACCCGAATATGTTGCCTAAAGACATTATTAATAATGTTCTTAATACTCCGGATGAAGGCGGGGCAATTTATAATGGTGTGCGGGTGTTGGATTATGCTTTAATGTATGCCGGTGTGTACTTGAGTGAAAATATGGGAGCTGCCGAGAGTCTTATTTTGCAAAAATCAGCGCAGAGCCTTGCTCTAGCAGCGGTTAAAACTCAGGGTGATATCATGATTGCCGAACGCGAAATTCGGGAAATAAATTCACTCATTAAAGACGAAAAGAAAAATTTGGCTCTTTTGAGCACAAAATATAATACTCAGGGAAATCTTTCTGCCGAAGAAATTGACTACAAAACGACGATTGAGGCGGCCTTAGTTAGCCTGCCGAAAACAAGAGAAGCTTTGGTCGATGAAATAATCGCTTATCGTCAGCTGGTAAAAAATAATAACAAAAAGCTCGAATTGGATGGACGAAAGTTTTATGAACTTGATGTTTTTGATAAAAAGTTGACGCCTGAAGTTTATCAGCAGGCAGCTTTGGCGAATCGAGCAGAATTTCAGCTGCCTTTGGCTAAGCTTAATGTTGTGAGTTTTGAAAAAATTCGCCAATATGCAAATTTAACCTATGATACTGACAAAAGTCAGGAAATGGGTGGTGTTGATCAAAACAGCGAACTATATGACGAAGCCTTGCAGGGGCGGGCTTCCGCGGCGGCTAATGCTTTGATTGACGCCATAGTGGCTTATCATGCGGAAGTAAACAAAGGGGCTAGCCCTCGGCTCAGAGATAAAATTTTTGATGAATTGGCAGCGTCAATCTTTGTGCAGATTGATTTGATGTATCAGGTTGTGCTGAAAGCTGATTTTGATTTTCAGACTACGTCGAAAGAAATCTCCGAGATTTCTAAAGAAATTAATCGTTTGAAGAGCAGGTCTTTGTCACCTTCGTTAAAAGCGGATTTGTTGAACAAAAAAATTAAGCTCATTACGCTTAAAATCAGGCAAAACAGAATTCGTTCCGAGCGGACAACAGCTATGGCGGCTTTGTATTTTTATGCCGGATATGCACCGTTTAACTGCACTTTGTTGAATTCTGCTCCCGATAAGATTGCTGATGTGCTTAAGGCCGGTTTTAATGCCGACAGAATCAGATTGTTGAGTGCGGCTATTGATAAAACCAAAGCTCAAAAGGCTTTGCCTGAAGCCGATACTAATGGGGAAAAAGGTTGGGCAAAGGGTGAAAATTGGCTTGAGGCCGTGGTTGAAGGAAAGGTAGGGACTTCTTCCGCAGTGAGCGAATCGAGAAGTCCTGCCGAACCGGCATCGTTGCTGCCGCCTATGGAAAAAAGCAGTTATTCGGTTCCAAGTGTTTCAAAACAGCCAAAAAACAAACCAAGCCTGAAAAAGTCTAAGGTCTTGGCGGAAGACGAAGTTCAGCCTAAGGGCGATTTTGAGCCCTATGTTCATAAAGATGCCGAAAGTTTGCGCTATATGCAGCTTGGGGCTTATGTTGATGCCGAAAATTCTGAAAAAGACTGGGCGCGTTTGTCAGCTACTTATCCGGCCTTGAAAAATTATAAACCGATTTATCAGCCGGCTGTGGTTAATGGAAAAAATTATACAAGGCTTATGGTTTATTCCGAAAAAGGACAGCTTAGCAATTTGTGTAATGAATTGCGCCGCAATAAAGAGGAATGCTTTTTGAAATAAAATGTTTGTAAAATTGAACAATTTGGCGTATTATGTACTTTAGTTGATGTTATTTTTCTATGAGTTGACTGATGGACGGTTCTGATAACAATAATGTTCGTTGGCATGCGGTTTCTACCTTGCGTGATGAAGATGTCGATTTTGATGAAAATTGGCTTAATGAAGCGATTGATCAGTTGCTGTCGGGGGAAAATAAACATCAAGAGGCTGAAAAAGTCGAGATTGTTCTCGAAGAAGCTGAGATGTTACCGTTAGAGCAAGATGAAGCGGAAAGCTCTGTGCATCCTTCTCCGGTTTCTTCGGTGGTGCTTTCTGATGAGCAAGAGCTTGTTTTTGAGCAAGAAACACCGGCGCCGGTTGATGTTCCGTCACAATCACACCAAGGGCATTCTTTTGCCGGAAAAGTTTTTGAAGATGCTTCTTTTGCTGGTCAGACTTTGGATAATGAAAGTTTTCGCGGAGCTTCTTTGATTAATGCTGATTTTAGCGGTGTTAATCTTAAAAATGTAGATTTTTCCGGTGCGGATTTGTCTGGGGCGGATTTTTCTAATGCGAAGCTTGACGGTGTGGATTTGTCCGGTGCAATTTTGCGAGGAACAAAGTTTCCTAAAGCAAAGCTTGATAATGTTAAGTTTAATGGCGCTGATTTGGATAATGCCGATTTGTCGGATGTTGACTTAAATGAGCTTTCTTTAGAAGATTTGCAGGCTCTTATTGAATATCTGGCAAAATATTTTCCGCATAAGCTTAATTTTGCGTTGTTGAATCTTCGGCTTTTGGATTTGACGCGGATTGACTTGGCTAAATGTGACTTGCGCGGGGCTGACTTTACCGGTATTGATTTTACCGGTGTTAGCTTGGTCGGGGTTAATTTGAGCGAATGTATTATTACCCCGCAACAGATTGCTCAAGCGTTAGGACGTCCCCCGACGATTGATGAGATGAAAAAGCTTTTTGCGCCTAGAAAAAAAGATGGAAAAGGAAAGAACTTTTCCGGAATCGATTGGCAAGATTTCTTTCTTAACAATAAAGAAGTCGGGGTTTGGGATTTTTCAAAAGATAAAGGTATTTCGGTAGAGACGCTGGTTAATGTTGGGCGGAAGGTCTTTCGTCATAAGGCTGATAAACCAAAGGCGAAGGAAAATGATGTGCCGGAGCAAGCCCAAAGTGTTGAAAAAACGCAGGCGGAAATTGATAAAGAAAAAGTTTTGGAAAATATTGAAAAGAATCGGCAGGCCGTGCTTGAGGCTCGTAAAGAGCGCCAAAGAGAGCAAGCTCTTGAAGAACACAAAAAAAATCGTGAAATTGATTTTTCTTTGGTGCGGGGAAGAGGCTCTAATGAGCGCTGAGGCTTAATTTTTCTTGTCTGAAATATACTATCTCTCTTGAAATTTTATGTTCTTTTGAGTAGAATGTGCCTTGTATTGCAAAGGGTGCTATGGAAAATTTATATCAAAAACGCATAAATGCCAGAAAGTGGTCTTGGTGGGCAAAAGCTGTTTTTATCGCTTTTTGCTCAATGGTGTATTTTTGGATTGCGGATTTGTTTGTGCTTATTGTTTATCAATATGTTGAATATGGTTTTTCTACAAAAAATACGCATAAAATATATCAATTTTTGCTCGAGGTTAGAAGTCGTCCGACAGCCGTTTTTGATGCATATGGACTGTGGCTTTCTGCTTTTTGGAATGCATCGAATCCTAAGTTTACGCTTTATATTCCTCTTTTAGTGCCGCTTCTTTTTATTTTTATCGCATTCAGAGCTTATATGAGTTCGCAGAGCTCTTTTAATTTGTGGTATCGTCTTCATAACAGATTTGCTCAGAAAGAAGATGTTCGTTATATGTCTTTGAGTAATGGCCAGACAGTATTTCTGGGGCGTTTTGAGGGTAAAATTCTTTCTCCAGACAAGGCAAGCGCTTCTTTTGTGTGGGGTGGTGACGGATTGGGTAAAACATCTACGGTTGCCGTCCCTTCAATTTTAATGGCTAATCGAGCCAGTGTGGTTGCCGTTGATACAACAGGCGATATTTTGCGTTATACGTCAGGTCATAGAAGTGGGCAGGGAAATGTTTTTTGCTTTGATTGGAAAAAGACGGATAATCCTGCTCAGAATAAATTTTGGCCAAGGTGGAATCCTTTATCTGCACGTGATTTGCCGCAGAAAAATCCTAAGCGTGCTCTTTATCTCAGAAAGTTAGCGGTTCATTTTGTTCCCGTGTCTAATAATAAAACAATTGATGCCCTTTTGTTGAGTGCGATTGATACACTTTTTAACTTCTTTGCAGCTAAGTTTCAGAATGCTTGTGCTAATGATTATTTTTTAAGTCATCTAATGAACGAAGGGGCCTTTTCGGAAGAAGATAAAAATGTTTTGCTGAGCTATTATTCTCATATGCCGGAAGATTTGGTTAAACAAGCTGTTTTAGATGTTCAAAACAATCAGGTAACGGAAGATAACTATTTTCCGGTTGGTTGTTGGAACGGTTTGCCTGATGCATGGAAGGGAAAAGAGCTGTGTTTGGCTATGATTGCCGATGTGTTGCAAGTTTTGGCTCTTAAAAAAAGCAAGAAACATAATCAAGATGTTGTTGGTGATTTTTTCCAAGATTTGCGTAAAGAAGCAGTTTTCTTTGGCTATGATTTGCGTCTAGATAGTATGCTTTCAGAGCTTATGACATTAGATGATGAGCTTAAAAGTATTTTGTTAGTGAAGCTTAATAATGCTTTTGAAATTTTCCGAGATAAAAGTATTCGTGAGCGTACTTCTGTCAGTGATGTTTCTTTGAAGAATGCTCGAGGCTTTAAAGATAAAAATTCAGGCGAATGGCGCCTTTCTACTTTTTATTTGGCTGCAGATGATGAAAAGTCGGCTTTTATGTCGCGGATTATGCTGGATATGCTTTTGATGCGAAATATGGAAAAGCACAAGTCGTTTCCGTCAACGCAGTTGCTTGTTGTATTGGATGATTTAGACAAGCTGCCTAAGTTTGAGGCTCTTGAAAATGCTTTGTCTTTCGGTTTTGAAAGCAATATTAGTTTTCTGCTTTTGACTAAAGGGTTGAAATCCGTTAGTGAGCTATATGGAAAAGCATGGGTTGAAAATATGCTTGCTTGTTGTTCGTATAAATTGTTGTTTGCCGAAGATAATGTGGCTTTGAGCAAACAGTTTCGTGCGATGGCGGTGTTTGGAGCTAAAACATTGCAAATTCCGGCGTTTAAGACTCGGGCCTTTTCTAAGGTTAAAAGCGGTGTGGCTGATGCTTTTTATTATCGCAAAATAGCTGATGATTTGCTTAATTTTAGAGAGAATAAAAAAATTACAAACGGGCAGCATTTGCTTTTGGTTTCGGGGTTTTACAACCTTCCGGTTAAGGTTGAAGCAGAGAGATTTAATCTGGATGCTCGTTTTAATCTTTTGTCTCAGAAAAAGGCAGATATTTCTTTGCCGATGTCTTGGGTTAGCCGTCGTGATGTTCAGGATGTTGTGGTTCCGTCTTTTGCAACTGTTATGGCTCAGGCTGAAAATGAATTAAGCAAGGTGGAACAGTTTGATAATACGCCGGTTGTTGTAGAAGATGAGGGGTATTCTCATGCTCTTGTTCCTGAAAATGATAATAATCGTCAGGCAGAGCAAAATGTGGCGCAGGTTTTTGCACAAGCGAGTGGCAGTGAAGATGATTGGTGGATGAAGGATGACGCTTTTGCCGTGCAAAGTTCTGAAGATGTTGGTTTGTTAAAGAATTCTTGAGTGAAGTAGTTATGGAAGATACACTTTTTTCTAGCAATATAAAACGCCCGTTGGCTGATAGACTCAGACCTCAGACTTTGGCTGAGGTTGTGGGGCAGGATCAGGTTATTGGTGATGATGCTCCGCTGGGACGAATGGTGCGTTCTGGAAAAATTTCGTCTTTTATTCTTTGGGGGCCTCCGGGGTGCGGAAAAACAACGATTGCCCGCTTGATTGCCGAACATACAAATTTGTATTTTGAGCAAATTTCGGCAGTGTTCTCCGGTGTGGCCGATTTGAAACGTGTGTTTCAATATGCTCAAGAACGTCGTGCTAATCAGGGTAAAGGGACTTTGTTGTTTGTTGATGAAATTCATCGCTTTAACAAATCTCAGCAAGATGGATTTTTGCCTTATGTTGAAGACGGTACAATCATTCTTGTTGGTGCAACTACCGAGAATCCGTCTTTTGAGCTGAATGCCGCTTTGCTCTCACGGTGTCAGGTGTTTGTTTTGAACCGTTTGGAAGAGGCAGAATTTGAGGTTTTGTTGCAACGCGCTGAAAAAGAAATGGGCAAGCCTTTGCCGGTTGATGATGAGGCACGTGCTTTTATGAAGTCAGTGGCAGATGGTGACGGGCGCTATATCCTTAACTTGGCAGAATCTGTTTGGAATTATGCAAAGGCCGGTGAGGTGTTTGATAAAGACATGATTATGAAGATTATTCGGTCTCGCGCGCCGGTTTATGATAAGGGGCGTGACGGGCATTATAATCTGATTTCGGCCGTGCATAAATCTCTGCGCGGGTCTGATGTTGATGCTGCGCTTTATTGGGTGGCACGTATGATTGTCAGCGGTGAAGATCCAAAATATCTTTTGCGTCGGATGACACGGTTTGCCGTGGAAGATGTGTCATTAGCTGATCCCAATGCCGTGACGCAGGCGATTGCTTGTTGGGAAACTTATGATCGTTTGGGGTCTCCGGAAGGAGATTTGGCAATCTTTCAATTGGCGGCTTATTTGGCAACGGCTCCAAAATCTGTCGGGGTTTATAAAGCGATGTATGCGGCCAAAGATGCGGCACGCCGTACCGGTTCGCTTATGCCGCCTAAGCATATTCTTAATGCGCCGACAAAGCTGATGAAACAGCTTGGCTATCATGAAGGATATGAGTATGATCCCGATTGTGAAGATGGATTTTCGGGGGCAAATTATTTTCCGGAAGGAATGCGTCGTCAGAAAATGTATTTTCCGGTTGATCGTGGTTATGAGCGCGAGATTAAGAAGAGAGTTGAGTATTTTGACAAGTTAAGAGCTCAAAAGCAGGCTCAGAAGCGCAAAGAAAAACAATCTGAAAGTAGCGAAGATAAGTCATAGAATGAAAAGGAAAGAACAACATGGCCGGGGTTTCTTTGATTGAAGTAAAAGCATGTGATGATGGCATGCGGTTAAACCGCTGGTTTTTGAAATATTATCCGGGATTGTCTTTGGGGAGGTTTCAAAAACTTTTGCGCACCAAGCAAATTAAAGTCGACGGGCAGCGAGCCGAGGCTTCTTTGAAGCTTGCCGTCGGACAAGAAATTCGTGTGCCGCCGCTTGATGAAGAAAAGTCTTCTGCCGTGGTTAAAAAAGATTTTGTTTCAGCAAAAGATGCTGCTTTTGCTCAGTCTTTGGTTATTTATAAAGACAAGAATATTTTAGTTCTTAACAAGCCTTCCGGTTTGGCTGTGCAGGGGGGAACAAATACTAATCGTCATATAGATGGAATGCTCGATGCTCTGACTTTCGAAGCAGAAGAAAAGCCGAAACTGGTTCATCGAATCGATAAAGACACCAGCGGTTTGCTCCTCTTAGCGCGAAATAGAAAATATGCTGAGCTATTGACCAAAGCTTTTCGTGAGCATCAGTTGCAAAAAACTTATCTTGCCTTTTGTTTTGGAGTGCCCGCTCAGCTACAAGGTGAGATTAAAAATAAATTGCTTAAAGTCGGGGAAAAAGTTGTGGCTTCGGCTGAGGGAAAGCCTGCCGTGACGCATTATCGCGTGATTGATTCCGTCGGGCAGAAATTTTCTTTGATTGAGGCTTGTCCTTTGACCGGACGTACGCACCAAATTCGCACTCATCTCGAATCTATCGGTTGTCCGATTGCCGGTGATGATAAATATTTTGGCGGCGAACGTAAAAAATTTTCTATTTTGACAGATAAATTATATCTTCATGCATATAAAATTAATCTTTCTCCCTTATATAATAAGAAAATGGAATTAACCGCGCCTTTGCCGGCGTATTTTGTTGAGACACTGCAAGCAGCAGGCATTAATGTTAAGGAGTTTACCAAATGAGATTTGTCAGGATTATTTTTAAGTTAATTTTGGTTTTGTTGGTTCTTATTATCCTTGGCGGATATATCTTTCTGCGTACGTTTGATTTGAACAAGTATAAACCCCTTATTGCGCAAGTTACCGAAGAACAGCTTGGGCGCAAGTTGACTATTAACGGAAATGCTGAGCTGGGAATCTCGTTTGTGCCGACGTTGGTGCTTAATGATGTGGCTTTTGAAAATGCGCCTTGGGCTTCAACCGAAAATATGGTCAGTGTTGAAAAAATTGAGATTACTTTAGCAGTTTTGCCTTTGTTAGAACGCAAGGTTCAGATTGATAATATCTCTATTATTCGCCCTGAAATTAATTTGGAAATAGCAACTGATGGCGCAAGCAACTGGGATTTTTCCAATGTTAAAAAGCCATCGGCACAGCAGTTGGCTGTTTTGAAAGACCAAGCGGTTGCTACCGGTTTTATAAGTGCTGATAAGGCTGATAAAGCCGCCGAGGTTATTGCTGAAAAGCCGCAAGCTTTGGCTTTGGCCGGTTTTGCTGCTAATGATGTGCTTATTGAAAATGGGACATTTGTTTTTGCTAATCAGCAGACCGGTGAGATTGTTTCGGCAGTATTGAACAGCTTTAAGATGTCTATGGACAGTCTTGATGATCCGATTAATGCGACGTTTGATGCCGTTTATGATAACCAAACTATTAAAGGAAAAGCTCAGCTTGGCGCGATGAATGATTTGTTGAACGAAAAGCCTGATTTTCCGGTGAAGGCAGAGGTTGCCGCTTATGGTGCCGAAGTAAATGCAAATGGTGTGGTGAATGGTTTGCTTGATGGTAATATCAGCTTTGATATGGCACTTGATGTTTATAATCCAAATGGCAATTTTGGGGCTCCTGAGGTTTCTTTGCTGGGTAATGCTTCAGGAACAACTCAAGAAATCACTTTGAAGCTTGATAAATTAACCGTGAACGGAAATGTTTTGACCGGTCAAGTCTATGCCGATTTGACCCAGAGTTTGCCTTTTGTTAAGGCTCAGCTAAACAGTGATCTTATTGATGTAACGTCTCTCGTTCCATCAGAGCAGGAAAGTGCTTTTGCGTTGCCTTCTTTGATATCTTCGGCTCAGGCATCGGAGTTGGTTCCGCCGACGGTTATTCCTTATGAGTATTTGGGACTTGTTAATGCGGAAGCTTTGATTAATGTGGCAAATCTGAAAATTAATCCTCAATTGCAGGTTCAGAATGTGGCTTTGAATGCTAAGCTGAATAATGGTGTTTTAGTCATTAATCCTCTGAGCGCTGTTGTGGGTGGTGGTGATGTTGCTTTAACAGCAACGGTTGATGCTGCAAAGCAATCTTTGATCACAAGTTTGAAGGCTCAGAATGTGGTTTTGCAGAATTTATATATGCCGCTGAAAGCGAATCCGGCCAGTCCGAATTTTGGTATTCTTGAAGGCGGTAAATTGGATGCGGATATCCGTTTGAACGGTAGTGGTTCTAATTTGCGTCAGTTAACTGATTCTTTGAGCGGGCAGGTTATTTTGATTGCAGGTGAATCCGTTGTTCAAACCGGACAATTGCAGATTTTGACCGGAAATTTTGTAACACAGCTGCTTAACGCTCTTAAAATAGATAAAAATATTGATAAAAATATCAATATGAAATGTGCGGTTGTTCGCAGTGATGTCAGCAAAGGTGTGTTTACGTTTCCGAAGGGAATTGTCTTTAATGGCAAGAAGTTGAACTTTGTCAGTTCCGGTACGCTTAATCTGAATAATGATGCGATTGATTTTTCGTTGCGCCCTTATTCAGGAGAAATTGTTGATGCCAACTGGGCTCAGGCTATTTCTTCTTTCTTGCGGGTTAAGGGAACTTTGCAAGAGCCGAAAATCGTGCTGAATGACACAGAAGCTATTAAAACGCTTATCGGTGTTGTGACAACCGGCGGCGCTACATATTTAGGTTCACAGTTGTTGTTGGATTCAGATAGTTCTCCGTGCTATACAGCTTTAATCGATACGCCTTATGCTTCACGTTTTCCTGCACCGAGTAAGACTCAGCAAGCAACTCAGGCTGTTTATCAAGGAGCAAGTGATGCTGTCAGTGATGGTGTGACTGTGGTTACCGACACTGCAAAAGGCGCTGCAAATATGGTTAAAGACGGAACAAAAGATGCGGCATCGGATTTGAAGTCATCGGTTAAAGATTTAAGAAATGCGGCGCAAGGATTGCTTGATTCTTTTAAGCGTAAATAGGAGGTTCGATGGGAATTTCAATTGAAAAATCTCAAGCTGCCATTATTGCCGATCGGGCGGTTTTGACTGCGCGTTTGATGCAATTTGCTCGCTCTGATTGTTTGCTTTATTGGTCGCCTAATGGAGAGCTTTCTAAGCGGCAAGAAAAATTGTGGTTGCCGGTGTTGCACTGGGTGGGAGAGCTTATCCATGGCAAGCTGGAAATAACCAAAGGTTTGGATGAGCCTTTGGAAAACCGTAAGTATGCTCCTTTTTTTGAAATCATTATTCAGAATTTGAATGATACGGAGTTTACTGCTTTTTATTTAGTGGCTTCAATTGCTCGGTCTAATCTTTTGGCATTGGCTTTTGTTAAAGGAAAGCTGTCGGCTGATGAGGTTTTTGAAGCTGCATTTGTTGAAGAACTATGGCAGGCAGAAGTTTGGGGAATCGATGAAGAGGCTGAGAAAAGGCGGCAGTCCATTCGTTCCGAACTGCAAGAAATTGAAAATTTTTTGCATAAAAACGGCGAAAAATAATGGAACGCGAAGTTTATATTAAAATTTATGGTCGTGTGCAAGGAATAGGTTTTCGCTGGTGGGCAGTGAAAAATGCCGAAGAAATCGGAGGCATTTCCGGTTGGGTGAGAAATGTTGAGGACGGAACGGTCGAAATTATGATGTCAGGAGAAGAGGAAAATATTGATAAAATGCTGCTTGCTTGTCATAAAGGCCCGCCGCTTTCTCGGGTTGATGCCGTGAAATTTGTGGCGGGGCGCTGGAGTGGCTTTTTGCCACCAATCGTACAAGGGGTTTTTAAACGAGTTTAAAACAAAAAGGCAGAGGTTTGTCCTCTGCCTTTAATAATTTTCCAAAGCCAGCTGCCCTTTCAGCATAGCTTCGTTGTTTCTAATCAAATCTTGAAAGCGGTCTTCTTCTGCAATATGCAGGTTTAAGATTATGACGCTTTCAAGCAAGAGCCTGAGGGAAGTTTCTTCTTTTTGAAGATGGGGTTCATCGGAGACAACTGTATCTAAAAAGCTAAAGATAAGTTCTTCATTATCGCCTTGTTCCCATAGTTCTTCTTCACTCAGTTCTTTTCCTAATTTTTTGGCTTCGAAATGCAGATATTTTCTGACTGAAGGATTTAATTCTTCCCGCGTTTCCAGCTGATAAAAAATATGCAAATGGGAAAGCGTTAGCCATTCGTGGTTTAATTCTTTATTGTCACAAATCTTTTTAATTTCATCTATGACAGCACCGCATTGTCCTTTACAGCCGTCACGGCAGTCAGAGTTCTTTAAGACAAATATCTTAAAGATTAAGTTCGATACCAACAAGTCGAGCAACATATCAGCGATTTTTATATCATCACTGCGTTGTTTAAAAATCTTAATTTCTTCCTCATCCGGCATAATCGTTGAGATTATATCACAGATGACGTTTTTTATCTTTTTCATAGTTAAATAATTTTATAATTATAGTAATCCGGACTCGCTTTATATCTTAATGGACAAAATTTGTCAAGTGGAATCGTCGCGAATTTTTAAAATTTTTTATTTTTCAAAAAAATGCTTGTAAAATAAAATAATTATGTTATACAAAACCGACTCTTGAGAAGGAATCGTGTCTTTTTCAGGCGTAATTGTGTTAATTAATAATTTCGTGGGAGGCGAGCCATCGTCTAATTCAACCACGATCCTAATAAAGAGGTTTTTGAAATGGCTAAGTCTAAAAAGAAAATTTTAGGTTTAATCAAGCTTCAGATTCCGGCTGGTAAGGCTAACCCTTCTCCTCCGGTTGGTCCTGCTTTGGGTCAAAAAGGCTTGAATATTATGGATTTCTGCAAACAATTTAATGCAGCTACCCAAAAAATGGAACCGGGTATTCCTGTTCCGGTTGTTATTACCGCTTATGAAGACAAATCTTTTGTTTTCGTTACAAAGCTTCCTCCTGTTTCTTACTATATCAAAAAGGCTGCTAATATTAAGTCAGCTTCTAAAGAACCAGGAAAAACCATTGCCGGTCAAATCACTATGGCTCAGGTTAAAGAAATTGCCACCGCTAAGTTGCCGGATTTGAACTGCTCAACAGTTGAATCTGCAATGAACATGGTTAAAGGTCAGGCTATTTCTATGGGCGTTAAGGTTGTGGAGTAAGACAATGCAGGGAAAAAGAATTGTAAACGCTTATAAAACAGTTGATAAAACAAAGTCTTATTCTTTGAAAGAAGCTGTTAAAATCGTTAAAGAAAATGCTACTGCAAAATTTGACGAAACAATTGATTTGGCGGTTAACCTTGGTGTTGATCCGAAATATGCTGACCAGATGGTTCGCGGTGTTTGCGCTCTTCCGCACGGAAACGGCAAAACCATTCGCGTTGCTGTTTTGGCTCAGGGCGAAAAAGCTGATGAAGCTAAAGCTGCCGGTGCTGATTTGGTCGGAGCTGAAAATCTTATCGACTCAATCTTGAGCGGTAAAATTGAATTCGACAGATGTATTGCTACCCCTGATATGATGGGATTGGCTGGTCGTGTTGCTCGTGTTTTGGGTCCGAAAGGCTTGATGCCGAACCCGAAACTCGGTACCGTTACTGCTGATGTTGCTAATGCCGTTAAAAAAGCTAAGGCCGGTGAAGTTCAATATCGTGTTGAAAAGAATGGTATTGTTCACGCTGGTGTTGCTAAGGCAAGCTTCTCAGAAGATAAAATTTATGACAACGCCAAAGCTTTTATGGATGCTATCATTAAAGCTAAACCTGCTGGTGCTAAAGGAACTTATATTAAAAAGATTTCTTTGAGCAGCACAATGGGTGTTGGCGTTAAGGTTGATGTTTCAGCCTTGTAATCTTTGAGATTTAGGCAGTCTCTGAAAAGGGGCTGCCTAAGTCAGTTTAGCAGAAGAGCCCTTGAGGTTAAGATTCTGCTTGACAGTTGAAAGTTTTTGGTGTTTAACACCGGTATCTAAGTTTTTTGGATATTATTGGGGAAAGAGCTTTGAGCTCAAAATTTGAGGCAGAGAGCTTTTCTCGTTTGTTTTTTTGAAAGAGAAATTTCTTCATTTGTTAATTAGTGATGATTTTCTCGATTGATGTTTTGAGTGAGGTTTTTCCTTGCTCGCTCTTCAAAGGTATTTAATGCCTTTGAAAACTGTCCAAGACCGTAGGTGGCGGACTATCATTAAAGACTTGGGGTTTAGGGGGAAGGTCCTAAAAACGGGTTTTTCTTGAGGGGCGTTCTTAAATATCCTACGTAGACGGGAGTAGAGAATTTTTTTATCTTTTTTCTCCTGGACAGATTAGGTCTTGCTTGGCTGTTGCTTTGCAACAGGTGAGCAATATGTGTAAAAAAATGACATTGCTTTTATGGTGGAGCCTCAATGAAAGGTAATTACTTTTGAAAGCGGTGTTTTATAGTGGAGACAACAAGTGAATCGCGAAGAAAAAGCACAGTTACTCAGCGAGCTTAATGAATTGTTTTCTAAGTCTGAAGTTTTGGTCGTTTCTCATTATAAAGGATTGACCGTTAAAGAAGTTTCTGAACTTAGAGATAAAGTCAGAGAAGCCGGCGCTGGTTTCAGAGTTACTAAAAATCGCATTACTCGTCTTGCTCTTAAAGGCACAAAATTTGAAGGTTTGGCTGACTTGTTCCAAGGACCGACTGCGGTTGCTTTTGCAAGTGATCCGATTTCTGCCTGCAAAGTTTGTGTTAACTTCGCTAAAGATAATGAGAAGTTGGTTATCGTCGGCGGTGCTATGAGCACTGGTGTTCTTTCCGTTGATGAAATCAAAAAATTGGCAAGCATTCCTTCTATGGACGAACTGCGCGCCAAAATCATTGGTCTTTTGCAAGCTCCCGGCGCTCAGCTGGCTCGCTTGGCAAAAGCTTACAGCGAAAAGGAAGCTGCTTAGTTCTTTTATCTTTCAAGCGGGTGGCTTAGAGCTTGCTGCTTGAAGATATAACCTAAGCTAAGAGTAAAAGTTTGTGATTTTAATTTTTTAGATTTAATTTATTTTTTGGAGAAAAATTATGGCCGATTTAGCCAAGTTAGTTGATGAATTGTCAGCTCTTACCGTTATGGAAGCTGCTGATCTTGCAAAAATGTTGGAAGAAAAATGGGGCGTTTCTGCCGCTGCTGCCGTTGCTGTTGCTGCTGGTGGTGCTGCTGCTGGTGCCGCTGCTGAAGAAAAAGACGAATTCACAGTCGTTCTTGCTGATGCTGGCGCTAACAAGATTAACGTTATTAAAGAAATCCGTGCTATCACCCAATTGGGCTTGAAAGAAGCTAAGGATCTCGTTGACGGTGCTCCGAAGACAGTTAAAGAAGGTGTTGCTAAGGCTGAAGCTGAAGAAATCAAGAAGAAACTTGAAGAAGCTGGTGCTAAGGTTGAATTGAAGTAATCCTTCTTAATACCTTTCTGTTCCTCTGAAAGTTATTTCAGAGATAAAAATCCCGATTATGCCTCTCCTGTTATGGCTGGTCGGGATTTTTTTGTGTTTAAAAGTAGGTGGTGAAAATAGGGAAAGATTGTATTATGGTTAATTTTGTCTAAAGCGGTAGGGGATGGTGAGGGGCGGTGAGGAGGAGAGCGTAAAAGAGAGATACAGGGAGGAAGAGGCATGAGTATACTGCCCCAAGTTTCGGGAATAAAAAAATAGTAGAGTCTTTGGAGAAAAAAGGCTAAACTAAGGAGACCGAAAGAAAGGGAACAAAATGAAAACAA
>CASFMW010000015.1 GCA_949295935.1 uncultured Pseudomonadota bacterium
GCCGCCAAACAAAATGCCGCGGTTAACCCCGCCTTCGGTCGTGAGATAAACATAATACTTCTCCTATCTCGTTTGCCTTCACGACTCTAATATATCATAATTTTGCTAGTCTTTCAAGACTGTTTTTATTTTGAGGCGGGAGGATGGTGAAAAAAATAAATTAATTATTATGAAGATTTCCATGTTTTTTGTTTCTTTATTAAAAATTTTGCGCTATTCTAATTTTTGCATTTTTATTTTCTTATATTTTGAGGGCTTATGCAAAATTATACAGAAGACTATCTGTTAGATAAAAAAGTTAAAATCTTTCAACCTGTTGACGGTTATCGCGCATCAACCGATGCTGTTTTACTTTCTGCCATGCCGGCCTTGATAAAGTCAGGGGACAAAATTCTTGATGTTGGATCCGGCACGGGGGCGATTTCTCTTTGTCTGGCCGAACGCGTTAAAAAACTCAACGCTTCTATTCTAGGGCTTGATATTCAGCCTGAACTTGTTGAGCTTGCTAATCTTAGCGCCAAAGAAAACGGCTTTGACTTTTTGCATTTTGAAAATATCGACATTCGTCACAAAATGCCGAAGCATATTCCTTATTGTTCGTTTAGTCATGTGTTTTCGAACCCACCTTATTCTCTAAACGACATGCCCTCGCCTAACAAAAGTAAGGCGACCGCGCATAACCTCTCTTGTTTTACCCTTGGTGAATGGATTAAATTTTGTATTAAAATGGCGGCACCAAAAGGATTTATCTATCTCGTTAACCGTGCTGAAGCGATTGATGAAATGTTAGCCACTCTTTATGGAAAAGCTGGAAACATTCAGGTATTTCCTCTTTTTTCAAAAAAAGGACAAGCGGCAAAGCGTGTACTCATCTTAGCCCAAAAAGACTCAAAAGCGCCAACGGTCATTCATGCCGGTCTTATTATCCATGATGATGACGGCGCTTATTCCCCTCAGGCAAATGCTATTTTGCGGCTTGGGGAAACGCTTGAATTTTAAAATCTATGCACCGAAAATGACTGTTCGCTGACCACCGTCTTTTAGAGCCTTTTTAACAGATAGTTCGGCCTGTTCAAACAGCTTTTTGGCTGAGCTTGCCGGCTCCGGATAAACACTTACACCAAGGCTGTTTTTTACGTGATAGGCTGTGAATTCTTCTTCTATCGGGGCGTCAAACAGCCCTTTTAAGTGTTCTACTTCCATTACAAGTTTTTCATAACTTTCAATTTCGGGAATAAACAGCCAATATTGATTGTTATTCTTTCCGCAAGCAAAACTATACTGCTTGTCTATGCTGGTTAATATTCTTTCCAGCAATCTTTTGAAGATTTGCTCTGCGTTGCCAATTCTGGTAAAGCTTTCGGCATTTTCTATCTCAATACAAATTAATGCTGCAAGAGCTTTGCCGAGGCTTATATTTTGTTTCATGGACTTACTATTAATAGCTATATTTACTCTATCTTCAAGCAAATAATAATTCGGCAATCCGGTTGCATCATCATAAAGGCCGCTGATGATTTTGGTTTTGGGTTCAATCGGAACACCGACTAAGATAAAGCTAAAGGTATGTTCATCTGGAATATATACGGCATCGACGTTAATTCTTTCAACCTGTCCGGTTGCTGTTTTTATCCCTACCGGAAGGGTTTGGTTACTGCTTAAAATTTCGCCTATTCCCTGAGAAAGCGAATCCCAATATTCGGGAGAAACAAACTCCCAAAAATTTCTTCCCATGACCTCATAGACTGATTCTTTTCCGAGTATTTTCAAAAAGGAGGGATTGGCATAAGCTATTTTGTCATCACAGATTATGACAACAGGGCGCAATGCACGACGAAAAATTTTTCTCATCATATCCTTAAGCGGGATATAGACTTCTTCTATTTTTAGTTCAAGATTTTCGTTTTCTTGAGACGTTTGTGCGTATTCTTTGACCGGTTTTTGATTTTCCTGTTCTTCCTGAATATAACGTGTGTCGTTTATTCCTTCAAGAAAAGGACTTATACTTTCAAGCTCATCAAGATTTATGTGATATTGCGCAGCCTCTGCTAAATCTGCCTTATCTGATCTTATTGTTTCTCCGGACAGGCTTTCCAAGTCTTCAGTGCCGGTGCTTTCTTTCGGTCCTTTTTTCGCCATTGGTTATTCCTTTTTATTTATTTTATATTTATCCTAAACCTGATTTTTTAAAAAGATATTAAATCTTTGCGCTTTGTTAATAAATATGTTTTATTCTAGCTACTAAGTTAGAAAGTTTTTGTCTGGATGACCTTATGACTACCGATGAAGAAATTGTCGCTAACAAGCCGGAGGCAGAGACACAACAATCATCGTCTCTGCCTAAGCTTGACAACCAAAAGTTTTTATTAAAAGAGCGTTTTGAAATTGATTTTTCGCGCCCTCTTTCTTGGCTTGATAATAACGGTGCCAAGGCCTTTGCCGTATCTGACAGAATTGATACTTCAAGAAGAATTTTTGCACTTATTTGCTGTGCGGAAACTCCGCCAAGAATCTCTATTCTGCCTTATCTTAAGTCTATTGAAAATTCTGCACTGATGAAATTGGTAGAATATGGCGTTGTAACTTTTGCACCCGAAAACACTCAGAAAATGGCCCTTATTTATGAAGAACCTTTGGGCGGAAAAGTTTTTGATAACGGTGTTTGCTCTATGCAAATAAAAGATGCTCCCGAAAAGTTCAGAGGATTGGCTTTGAATTTTATGGGGGTTATTGATTCATTCAAAAATATGAATATTACACACAGGGCTATTCGTACAGACAATCTTTATTTCAAAGATGAAAATAAAAGCGAAATTGTTATCGGAGATTGTGCCGCAGCTTATCCGGCATATTTTCAGCAGCCTGCGTTTGAGGCTATTGAAAGCCTTTATGCTGATAAAGTTGCTCGCGGTAATGGTTCTGACAAAAACGATATTTATTCCGCGGCCGTTACACTCGCTTGCATTGTTTTGGGGCATGATATTTTTCAAAACCTTTCAGCGCCGGAAGTATTGCGCCAGAAAATAAAAAAAGGGTCTTTAGCCCTGATTAACAGTGTTGAGAAAATTCCGGCTGCTTTTAGCAATGCGCTCAGAGGAATGATGAACGACACACCTTCTTTGAGGTGGAATTATTCTCAACTGTTTAGCTTTTTTGAAGGGAAACAAGTTAGCTATGGACCAACCTCGGCTTCTGAACGGCCTAAGCGTGCCCTTAATATAAATGGGGAAAAAGTTTATATGCCGCATGATGTGGTTTATATGCTTCATTCCAATATCGACGAAGCTTATAATTTGATTCTTAGCGGCAAAATTTCTGATTGGACCAAGAACGGACTCGAAAATGATGTTCTGACCACTAAAATTGATGCTCTTGTAAAACAAGAAAAAAATGCTGCCGGAAATAAAAACCTTATGGTTGCACGGGTGGCTTGCCTGATTGCTCCTATTCTTCCGATAAAGTTTAAGGATATGACGTTTTTCCCTGATGGCATTGCAAAAGCTACTTTTGTGGCTTTGAAGGAAAAAAAGAACCTTAAACCATTTGTTGAAGTTTTTGATTCTGATTTGATAAAGCTGTGGTATCAAGAGCAAGAGTCTCTTCGTTCTCCCGGAAATATTACTGAATTCAGAGTTTATATTATGCGGCAAGAAATCGGTTATGGAATCGAGCGCATTATTTATGACTTTGATAATGATTTGCCTTGTATCAGTCCATTATTTAATGATGAAATTGTAATCGGGGCTCCGCAGGTGCTGCGTGCACTTAATGCAGCCTTTAAAAAGGAAAATATTTCTTTACCGCCTTATGATAGAACAATTATTGCTTTCTTACGCTGCAAGATAGGTAAAAAAATTGATTCTATTATCTCTGACTTAAACTCCTCGCGAGAAGAAAATCGTGTGGCTGCGATACTGCATCTTTATGCAATGCTGCAAAATAAATTTGGCCCTGCTGAGCTGCCGAATTTGGCTCGATGGTTAGTGAACTTTTCAAAACCGCTGGTACGCATTTATCATAATAAAAAATATCAGAGATATCTTGAAAAGGAACTGCTGAAATCTAATTCCGGCAAACTTTATGAAATTGTGGAGCTATTGGAAAATGAAAGCGCGCTTGAAAAAGATCGTGCTGATTATGCCGCTGTTTTGAACGAAGCTAATTATCTTGCTCTTGAAAAAAACAGAATCGAAAACGGAGGACCAAAGCTTGATGAGGAAGCCAGAGCCTCTGCGCTTAAGCTGGTTTCTGTTTTATCCATCATTGCCATGACGGCTTCCTTTGCTTATAATCTTATTTCTTGGGTGTTAAAGTAAATGAAAAATAAAAATACTAAAGAGTTTGATTCATCTCCTCAATTCGGAAAATCATTTCGGAAGCTTAACCTTTTTCAGAAGGCTGCGCTCATTATTCTTTTTATTTTGATTTGCATCATTTCTTTTCCCATTGTGCTTATCTTGATTTTTGGGCTATTACCAACCCTGACAATTCTTTTTGTTGACAAGAAAAATTATGACAAGCAACTTATTGTCGGTTGTTTTAATATTGCCGGCGTATTTTTCTATCTCTTCGGGGTGCTGAACAAGTTTAGCGTCGGACAACAAAATGATATTGCCGATAATATCTTTATGACTATCCTCATGTTAGGCTCTGCTGCTCTCGGTCTTGTTCTTTATAATGAACTGCCTAATTTTTATGCTTATTTATACAGACTTGTTTCTACAAGAAGAATTGATAAGATTAATACAAGACTGGAAAAGCTTAAAGAAGACTGGGGCGAAGAAATTGTGCCGAACATTCCTTCTTCAAAATAGTTTTAAAATCCTGCTAAAAACTTTGTATCTTTAGTTGACTCTCCTTGGCGCTGTTGTATCGTTAGTTTATAGAGTATACTTTTTTACAAGGCGCTGACATGGTTAAAAAAATTGATGGATTGGTATCTGTCGTTTCAAAGTTTGTTTCTCCGGCAATTTCAAAATTGTTGCCGTTTTATAAGAAAAAGATTTTACCAAAACAAAAAATTTGGTCTTCTGCTTTTATGCAAAAGCTTTCTCCTTTTTTGAAACTATCAATCAGCGACAGAAAAAAGATATTTGAACAGAATTTTGTTGCAAAATTTAGAACTGCTACAATCGGAATTTGTCTCTTTCAGGCATTGTTTTCTGCTGTGATTTCTTATTCTTCCGCCGGGGTATTTGGTGCCGTTTTTCTTTCGTATTTGATATTTAGAGGTTATCGAGTTTCTTATATCCTTGCTGTTTTTTTCATTGCGATTAGTGTTTTTTCTTTATTGGGTGTTGAAGCCGTTAACTCGCTTTTGCTTATCTTGTGGCTTGTTCTGGCGCTTGTTACTTTTGCGTTTGCCTTTAAGTATGAAAACGCTCGTATAGGTCTTGAAAACAGTTTTGAGTTAAAGCGTTCTCAGTACTCACTGCAGACAGATGTTATTTCTGCCGTGATTTATGCATTTGCTTTATGGTTAACGGCTTTTATCATCATTCTTTTTGTATCCTTATTTGCCACTCAAAATAATGATATTACCGAAAATTCTGAGGAGCTTAATGCCGTTGCCGGTGTTGCTGCCAGACATATTTATGGTTATGCTGATTATTGCAAATCGCAAGGTTATAAGTTGAAACGTTATCCTGAAGTTTTTGCAAAAAAATTTGAGCCGGCAGTTATGGAAATACAATCACAGTTAACAGCTCGTGATTCCAGCCTTTCTGAATTTTATGATCATGCCAAAAGAGCTTTTGGAAAGCGTTTGTTTGACAGCTTAGCTGCTGATATTGATGAAGTCAGAAAGCAAGCAATCATTGAGGCAATTGCTTTGAAAAACAATATTTCAGCATCTCAGGTTGTTTGGTCTGATGAATATAATAAAGAAATTTCGCCGGAAGAAGGCTGTGTTATCTTTGATGAAATGGCGGATTCTATTGTTTCTTCCTCTTCTGCTGATCTTCAAAAGTTGAAAAATTACTGATGTTAAATTTTATCTGGGCCGGATTTTTTATTTTTGGTTTTATTTGTGCCGCTTACCAAAGCTTGATTGGCGGTGATTTATCTGTTTGGCAAAATTTATCAACCTCTTTATTTGGTACAGCAAAGACCGCTTTTTTGATTTCAATCAACTTAACCGGTTTGCTATGCTTATGGCTCGGCATGCTCAAAATTGCAGAAAAATCCGGACTTACGGTCCTGTTGGCAAAGGCTTTGGCGCCATTATTTGGAAAAATTATGCCCGATGTGCCGCAAAATCATCCGGCGCTTGGGTCTATCATTATGAACATGGCGGCCAATATGCTTGGCCTTGACAATGCGGCAACACCGATGGGGTTAAAAGCAATGGAACAACTTCAAGAGCTTAACCCCAAAAAAGACACAGCATCTCCAGCGCAAGTTCTTTTTATGGTTTTAAACGCTTCGGCCGTGACTTTGATTCCGATTACAATTTTAATGTATCGGGCGGAGCTTGGATCAGCTAATCCCAGCGCGGTCTTTATTCCGATTTTATTTGCGACATCGGCTTCTACTTTGGTTGGATTTTTAGCCGTGGCTTATGTGCAGAAGCTTAATATTTTTAATCGGACGGTATTGGCTTATTTACTGCTTTTTGTTGCGATTGTCGGTGGTGCTGCTTTTTATTTTTTGTCTTTGCCACCGTCCCAGCGCTTTGCTTCCTCTTCGGCTCTCAGCAATTTTTTGCTTATGTTTTTTATTTTAATCTTTCTTCTGGCCGGGCTTTATAAAAAAATAAATGTTTATGAGACATTTATATCCGGCGCAAAAGAAGGGTTTGATGTGGCTGTAAAGATTATTCCCTATTTGGTTGCCATGCTTTGTGCGATTGCTCTCTTTCGCTCTTCAGGTGCCTTAGATTTGCTGGTATCTGCTTTTCAGGTTGTATTTTCTTTCTTTGGAATAAATACAGATTTTGTTGCGGCGCTGCCGACCGCTTTTATGAAGCCTTTATCCGGCAGTGGGGCTCGGGCCATGATGATTGAAACGATGCAAGCTTATGGCGCGGACAGTTTTCCGGCCTTTGTATCTTGTATTATACAAGGTTCAACCGAAACGACATTTTATGTCTTGGCGGTTTATTTCGGAGCAGTCAAAATTTCTAAAACAGGCGCAGCCCTGCCCTGTGCTTTGCTTGCGGACCTTGCCGGAATTATAACCGCCATTCTATGCGGCTATGCCTTTTATTCCCCACTATAGCCATTTCAAGCGTTTCATTACAGCGATTACTGCTATGGTTATCAGAACCAATATCAGACAGACGAACGCAAAAGCATATTCATTCTCAGCATAAGGAATTCCCCTTACGTTAATGCCCAGAAGGCCGGTCAATAATGTCAGAGGCGTGAATACGACCGTGACGATTGATATCAGGTACATTATTCTGGTCATGCTGATGCTGACCTTACTTTGCAGCTCTTCATGAAAGACAGACATCTGATCACGGCAGTAATCCAGGTCTTCAACCGCCTTGGTGATATCGTTATAAATCTCTCGGATACCACTGCGGTCATCATCGCTCAGAGCCTCCCATTTGTCGGTTTGAAGGCTCATAAAAATTTCTTTTTGCGGTGCGGTATAACGGCGAATCGAAATAATGTTGCGGCGCATGTCACTGATTGTGTCACGCAGTGTAAAATCGCTCAAGGCATCGGGATTAAGCACGCGCTCTTCTAAATCTGCGGTTGCTTCAATCAAATCAATCACGGCATCATTAATTCCGTCGGCCAAATTTTGAGCCAGACTTAAAAATAACTGCATTGGTCCGTTAGGATGAAACTCGGCAGTCGGTACCATTTCAAGCATATTTTTTACGGCTTTTAATGGATTGTGTGACAGTGTAATTATTTTTTTATGATCGACCCAAACCCGCAAAGACACCATATCTTCCGGATCTGATTCATTGTTGTAATTTATGCCTCTCATAATCAGCACAATACCATCATTTTTATTGCGAAAATATCTCGGGCGGGTGCTTTCATCGCACATTGCTTGTGCGATGTCTTTGGGAATGCCGCAATTTTTTACCAACATTTTTCTGGCATCGGGATTTTTATAATCCATATGCCGCCAGACATAGCGTGTATTTTCAATGTCTGTTATCGGCTTGATGCCCATTGTTACACGTGGGGACTGATCGTCATAAAACTCTACGGCAAAAGACGGCGTGATATTTTCTTTTTTATTCTTTTCCATGGTGATTTATTCCTTTAATCTTTTGATTTGGCATTTTTGCCCCAACAAGTCATTTTGCTCTAAATGTTCGGTTCCGTAAGCAATAATTTCAATCACTCGTTCATCATTATCATACTCTGTATGTGCAACAACCGGATTAACAACGCCTACACCAAATGCGGATATAACATCGGCTATATTTATTTCAACATTGGTTACCGACGGGCAAATACGAGAATCGATATAGTCATCCACAAACTCTTGTGGAATGCCATAGCTCAACAAATCATTAGGATCAGAAAACGCTATTATTTTAACTTCTTTAAACACGCGTTGCTGATATTTTTTTCCTTTTTTGTTGCAATAACTTTTTATCTCATTTGTTACATTTGGTTTAGGGCGACCGATTTGCAGCAGCGGCAATTGATTGGCCAACATGAAAACGGTTATTTCTTTTTGTTTGAGCATTTTTATGATTTGCTCGGCTTCTTCGGCATTGGGAGAATCGGGATTAACCTTCAAATTTGATATTTCATCAGCAACATCAATAACGCTATCGAGCAAAATGCGGCTTCCCAGAGAATGGGTGATATAGACAATATTTTCGCGGCTTAAATCTTTTATTTGATTATATGATGACACATGGCAGACATCTTTTTCCTCATCCTTCAAGCTATCCCAATTTGAGCTAAGCATCCAACAGGTTGCCTCCTTGGCGGCATTTAATATCTGCTGTTTGTCATCCACCAGATATATCATCGGATCCGGAACAGTATCGTTCAAAAAGCTTTTCATCGAGCGGTTAAACACGGCCCTTTTATAGCCGTATTCATCAGAATCGTCATATTCTAATATTTTTTTCTCGCGAGCGGTAATGCTTGACCAGGTCAACTCATAAAACATGACTGTTTTTTTCAAATCTTCGCTTTGCATGCGTGTAACGCGCAGATTTCCTATCTCATCTTTTTTATTTTGCGGATTTATCAGGGTTATGTTTTTATCTGTTTTTGACCAAACCGTTAAGTTAAGCGCTTTTGATAAATTATCTTTCATGCGGGCGGCGTAGCCTTCTTTATGCGTACCGACCCCATGTATCATCATTACTTTTACAACATCACCTTGAGCAAGGTAGTCATCCAGCCCAGGGAAGTCGTCACCGGTAATTTCACAGCGCCTTGTGTCTGCATTATTATCTTTATTTATCAAAGCACTGGCAACACCTTTACCAAATGATTCACATCCCCCTAAAGCAAGGATTATCCCCAATATGCTCAATATCTTTTTCATTTTTTTCTTTCCTTGTTTTCTTATTTTGATATATTATGTTATCTATATTTAACTTGCAACTCTTATTATCAATCGGAGTTTTTTTATGAAGGCTTTGGTTCAGCGCGTTTTACAAGCTTCCGTTACGGTTGACGGGGTCGTTGTTTCTCAAATCGGAAAAGGTTTTTTGGTGCTGCTCGGCGTAGAAAAAGATGATACGACCAAACAAGCTGATTTTTTGGCTCATAAGATTTCGGCACTACGTATTTTTGAAGATAGTCAAGGAAAAATGAACCTCAATCTTTCTGATGTGGGCGGTAGCGTTTTATTAGTTTCTCAGTTTACGTTGGCTGCGGATACGTCTCGGGGAAATCGTCCGGGGTTTGAAACGGCTGCCCGTCCGGATAAAGCAAATGAACTCTATCTTTATATGATTGAAAAACTGAAGTCTTATAATCTTGAAGTAAAGACCGGAATCTTTCAAGCTGATATGAAGGTGGCCTTAATTAATGACGGGCCGGCGACTTTTATGCTTGAGAAAAAAGGAGAAAGCGAAAATGGCTGATTTTGAAGATGATAATAATCTTGAAGAAGAGGTAATTGATTCTTATGAACCGCCGGTATCTCCGCTTGATGTTTCGGTTCTGTGGCAAAGGCTTATTGAGCTTAATTTTTTTGATGTGGCTGCCATTACTGCTTTGGAACAAGATGTTTATTCGGCGATGAAATCTTCAGATGACAACGGTACTTATTTGATTATGCTCACGCAGCTTCAATTTATGCAAGGAAATATTGAGCGCGCGCGTTCTTTAGCTTATCAGATTTGGGAAGAAGGTGGCGATATTCCGCCCCAAATTCAGCTTTTGTATCTGCAACATCTGATTGCTTTGAATTTGCCCGAGATGGCGGCTGAAATTGTGAATGCATTTATGGAAGATGTTGATAGTTTGCCTTTTGCTTTTTATATTCCGTTACTTAATTTTTCGTTTGCATTTCAAGATGTTGACACTCTAGAAATTTTGGCGGCAAGAATCGAAGAAGAAGGAGAAGGCCCCTTCTATGACTTTATTGATTTTTGTGAACAAAACGGACACTGGGAGACACTTGCTTCTCTTAACAAAATTATTTTTCAAAATGCAGCACTTTCGTTGGCGGATTATCGCATATCGTTTGAGACAGAACAAGAAGATTCCGGTTTGGACATTATTCTTTCAACCACCCGAGATGCCGATGGATTGACCCAAATTATCAATCGTCAGATTGAAAACTTTTGCCAAAGGAATGACGTTGATTTGCAAGGGCGCATTCGGGTTTTGGTTGAGTCTATGGCTAATCACCCACAGTTGGATACTGTATTTTTGCCGGTGTAATTATCGGTGGTAATGCCTGCGCTGATGTGTTTTTTGGGGCTTTGGCTTCAACGTATTTTTCCATGCCGACAATAAGTTCTTCGCAAGATTTTTCAAGCAGCTGCTTCATCAATCTGTAAGCAACATCTTGTTCTCCTTCATCGTTTCCATAAACAACAAAGCGGTTTTGATGTTCGGTATAGCTTTTACCACTGGCGGCATAAACAAGCTCGAGCGCCGTCACCATTTGCAGGCGGTTGCTCTCTTCATTAACGGTTTCAACCTTGGCACGTAATATTTTCGGGCGCAAGATGAAATCTGCAAATTTGCTGTCTGAGGTTATTAAAAATCCCTTTTTATCGGCAAACCAATTTTTGATGATGGCAGAATAATAGTCTGAGCTTGTTTGATTAAAAAATTCTGTCGGCGCGACAAAGATTAGTCCTTCTTGACGAATCGCTTTTTCTTCTACCAAAGGCTGAGGCTGTTCCGTCTTAACTTCTGTTTGGGGCTCAATTTTTTGCTCCGGTGTGACCGGTGGCGGTGGGGTTATGATGGCTTGTTCTTCCGGCTTGTCTTCGTATACAATTTCTTTTTCTTCCAGCATTTTTTCTTGCTGCTGTTCAAATCTATCGGTGGCTTTATTGAGTTCTTCCGTCACGGCCGCAGATAAGTCTGCCGCATTTTCAGCCGTTTCATCAACGAGTTCGGTTTCTTGGGTTTGGCGATTAAAGCTCTCGTCTATTCCCTGTTCAACATGGCTTTGGCTGACATAACCACTCACCTCAATGCAAATTTTTTCCTCATTTTGCTCTTGAGTGCTGACGTTAAGATCCTCAAGGTAATTATCAACAATATTATAGACCATAACATTAAAGTCATGCGAATCGAGTTCTTCTTTATATTGTTTTAAGGAATCAAGTTTGCTTACCGCATTAAATGAGGCGGCATCGGTTGCTCTGACCCTTGCTGTTGACAAAGTTTCTCCTCGCTTTAGGTTTTCGCAGGCAGAGCCTTGCACCTTAATCGACGTTAAGTCTTCTGCCGCCGCGTTTTCTGTTTTTATCGCGGCAACCATCAAAAGGCCATATAGCAAGTTGGCATATTTGTACTTTAGTTTCATCATGATTGATATTATATTTATTTTTTTATTCTTCTCATTATTTTTTTTAGTTATTCACTCATTGCAATTTTTTTATTCTATGTTAAATTAGTGTGTCTTTTTTTAGGAGAGAAGATTTTATGGTTTTAACTTTTTCGGCCATATTGGCGGCTATGCTCTTTTTATTTAGACCATTGCAACGCAATCGTTTTTTTGTACTGCATGCGGTTTTGGTTATTGGTAGCGCCTATTTTGTGGAGACGCATTTTTTTAAGGTTACGCCTTTTGTGCCAAAAACTTTTTTGCTGTTTTTAGTCTTTCAACTTATCTCTATTAATCTGGTGACGATTTTAGCTTATGGGATAGATAAACGGGCAGCAATTAACGGTGAATGGCGCGTGCCGGAAGCTCAGCTCCACATGCTTGAATTATTAGGAGGCTGGTGCGGTGCTTTTATTGCGCAAAAGCTTTTTAGGCATAAAACAAAAAAGAAAAGTTTTCGCGCCGTGTTTTGGCTGATGCTCTTTTTCCAGATTTTTTTGATTTGGGCTATTCTCTCTTATCTCAGATTGTTGTAAATTTTTAAGGATTATCTTATGTCTTATGATTTTTCGGCAGAAGCTCCTAAGCTTAAATTCTCTGAACATTATAAAAAAATGTGGCCTTATGTAAAGCCTTATTGGTTTAGAGCTTTGCTGGCTGTGTTGGTTAGCATTCCTATCGGGGCGCTTGATTCCGTTGTGGCTTTGGCGCTCAAGCCTTATATGGATATTGTTCTTGTTGATAAGTCTGCGCAATCTCCGGCGTATATTCCGCTTTTGATTGTGGCATTTACATCCGTACAAGGCTTCTTGAACTATTTTGCCACCTATCTTAATACTTGGGTCGGAACCAAAATCGACCAAAACATCAAGCGTGACTTGTTTAAAAAACTTCTCTCTCTCGAATCGGCTTTTTTTGACCAACATAACTCTGGCTTTGTGCTCCAGCGCTTTAGCACCGATGCTACAACTGCTTGTACCGGACTGTTGGAAAATTTGAAAGTTTTTGTATCTCGCTTTTTCTCGTCCATTTCTCTTGTGGCCGTGCTTATTTACAATTCTTGGCAGTTATCAATTATTGCCATTGTCATCTTGTTCGGCGCATTATTGCCTTTGGCCTCGGTTCGACGCAAGATTAAAGACTTGGTCAAAAAAAATGTTGAAGAAAATTCACGCATTTTTATGAATTATAATGAAGTTTATACCGGCAACAAAACAATTGCAGCGTATAATTTGCAACAAAAAGAATTTTCAAATTTTGAGTCTATTCTTCAGAAAATGTTTAAGCTTGCCATAAAAATGGTGCAAAAAGTCGGCTGGATGATACCGGCCATGCATGTTATTGTTTCTATCGGTATTGGTGCCGTTATCGGTTACGGAAGCTTTTTAATCGTGAGCGGAGATATCACCAGCGGAAACTTTGTATCGTTTATTACGGCACTGGTTTTACTCTACACGCCAATTAAGTCTATGGGAAAAAATTATCAGTCATTACAACTTTCTTTCCTTGCAATAGAGCGTGTTGCTGAAATTCTGGATATTGAACCAACAATTTATGATACTCCAGATGCGAAAAAATTAACCACCATTTCTAAAACAATTTCGTTTGAACATGTGGACTTTTCTTATGTTCCTGAAAAGCCTGTTTTGAAAGATATTAACTTTGAAGTAAAAACAGGTAAGACGATTGCCTTCGTCGGAAACTCCGGCGGCGGAAAAAGCACGTTAGTCAGCCTACTGCCAAGATTTTATGATGTTTGCGGCGGCGCTATTAAGTTTGACGGTGAAGATATTCGCAAGTTTACACTTGAATCTTTGCGCGATAATATTGCCGTTGTGTTTCAAGATAATTTTGTTTTTGCCGGCACCATTCGTGATAACATCTTGGTCGGAAATGCAAATGCCTCAGAAGCAGAAATAAAAAAAGCTCTGGAAATGGCGCATCTTGATGAATTTGTTAACGGGTTGGAAAAAGGGCTTGATACTGATGTCGGAGAAAACGGAATGCTTCTTTCCGGTGGGCAGAGACAAAGACTTGCCATTGCGCGCGCCTTTTTGAAAAACTCAAAAATCGTTGTGCTTGATGAGGCAACTTCTGCCCTTGACAACAAGTCTGAAGCTATGGTGCAAAAAGCCATTGACAACCTTATGAAAGACCGCACAGTTTTTGTTATTGCGCATCGACTTTCAACCATTCAGAATGCCGACATGATTATGGTTGTTAATGATGGCCAAATTGTTGAGGCCGGAAAGCATGATGATTTGCTCAAGATTGAAGACGGATCTTATCGTGCCCTCTACAATGCTCAATTTAAAAATAAAAAATAAGAATTTTGATTTTTCAAAACTCTTATTTTATCGGGAAAGCTTGTGGCTTTCTTAGCGGAAAGCCAACTCGCCTACTGCCTTTTGAAGTTTGCGGATTGAGTTTAGTTCAATTTGTCTTACACGTTCTTTTGAGATCTTGTAAGCGCGACTTAAATCATCAAGTGTTAAAGCTTTTTCATTTAAGCGCCGCTTATATAATATATCTCTTTCGCGTTCATTGAGGCAGCCCAAAGCTTGTGTGAACAGTTTTTTGCGGTACTGATAGGTTTCGTTATAGCCCAAGGTTTCTTCTTGGTTGGGCTTTTTATCCGCAATAAAATCCAGCCACTCACTGCCACTGTCTGATGAAGAATCTATCACCGTATTTAAGGAGCCATCATGACTCGACATACGATTATTCATGTCTGCAACTTCTTTGAGGTTAACATCCAAAGATCTGGCAATGTCTTCCATTATCTCGCTGCTCATCTCTCGATCTTCAACCAAACGCAAATTGTTTTTTATTTTTCTTAAATTAAAAAATAATTTCTTTTGCGCAGCTGTTGTACCGATTTTAACCAATGACCATGAATTTAGAATATATTTTTGGATCGAAGCCTTTATCCACCATAAGGCATAAGTCGAAAAACGAAAGCCTTTATCCGGATCAAACTTTTCAACCGCATAGAGCAGACCTATATTGCCTTCGGATATCATTTCGCTAAGCGGTAAGCCGTAGCCTTTATATTTGGACACGACTTTAACCACCAAGCGCAAATGTGGCGTGATGAGTTTATATGCGACTTTTTCGTCTTTCGTTTCTTTGTAGGTTTTCGCCAGTTGATATTCTTCTTCAGAAGTGAGAATAGGATATTTGCGAATGCTTTGCAAATATCTCGCCATGTTAAGCTCAGGCGAAAAGTCAAGTCCAATAGGAGTTTCCGTCATTTTCTATAATCTCCTTGAAATGAACTGTGTCAACCTTATCGTGTATTAGATTTTTCTACAATCTATACTTTAGTTGTATAAAACTTGTTTTTTCTACTTCCAATCATTTAGCCTTTTTTGGAGCTCTTGCATATCTTCTGGCAATGCGGAATGAAACTCCAAATATTTTTGGCTTATGGGGTGAATAAAACCTAGAGTTGCAGCATGAAGAGCTTGTCGGCCAAATGAATTGACATAAGACTTTGTCTCATCGGGAAAAGGTAACGACGTTTTATGATTTTTTACATAAACCTTGTCGCCTATCAGGTTCCACCCTTTTGAAGACAAGTGCACTCTGATTTGATGCGTGCGTCCGGTTTCCAGTTTACAACGCACCATTGACGCCGCATTGTGATATACTTCCGTCGTTTCATAATTTGTGGCAGCAAACTTACCGCCGCGGGAAACGATTGCCATCTTTTTGCGATCATAGGGGCTGCGTCCGATGTTTCCCTCTATTCTGCCGGATAAGGGCTGCGGCACACCATATACCATGGCATAATAAGTGCGCTCTATGCTGTGTTCTGCAAACTGAGCACTCAAGCCGCGATGGGCAATATCATTTTTTGCTACCACCAGTAATCCGCTGGTTTCTTTATCTATTCGGTGGACAATTCCGGGGCGCTTGACTCCCCCTATTCCCGATAAATTTCCCTGACAATGGTAAAGTAGCGCATTAACCAAAGTTCCGTTCCAAGCACCGGCGGCCGGATGTACGGTCATACCGGCAGACTTATTAACCACCAAGAGAGCTTCGTCCTCATAGACAATGTCCAAAGCAATATTTTCCGCAGTGGGCTCGGCTTCTTCGGCTTCGGGAATATATATTGTATAACTCTCTCCGGCTTTGACCTTATATGCGGCATCGCCTAAGATAATGTCATCAATACTGACATTGCCTTCTTTAATCAGCCGCTGTATTTGTGAGCGAGACTGAGATGCCATGTGGTTAGAGAGATATTTATCGAGCCGTGTTCCCTGCTCTGAAACCTCAACCTCGGGGCTTTGGAATGTTTGAAAATCGTTTTCCATTTACTTTTTCCTAATTTTCTTGTATTATGAAAGATACAGAATATTCTGATTTTTGCAAGGGAAATGATATGGATAAACTTAAACTGGTAAAGGCTGTTGTGGCGTTATTAACTTTTTTGCTCGTTTTTGGTATTTTGATGGCGGCAACGCTCGTTTATAAAAACATCAAATCATCTCAGCCTTCTGCCGAAGCTAGTGCTTTCTCCCTTGGAGAACCCAGCGGTAGTCGCATTAACTCTATGTTAGAATATAATGGGTATCTTTATCTTGCGATTAAAGATGGGGGCGAAGCTGATCGGGTAATTATTCTTAACCCCGAAAATATGCAAAAAACAGCGAGAATCACCCTCAATTGATGAGAAAGGTTTTGTAAGATGGCTGAAGAAACTGAAGATGAAGCTTTTGAACAACTCTTAAACGAGTTTATTTCTTCGCAGTTAGAAGATGTTGATATTTCTGATTCCCTTTCTACGTCAAAGGCAGAAGATAGTTCCGATAAAGATATTTTACAAGAAAAAGATGATTTTTTGGACGTTAAACAAAACGTGCAACCCGAAGAAAATGATGATCCCGAAATTGCGAAGCTCCGGCCTGAGGAAAAGGCTTTAGCACGTGCTTATAGAAATTTTTCTGATGCTATTACCATTATTGCTGATGAGGCTAATTTGCCATTACATGATTTTCAGATTACGCCGCAGGCGCTTTACCCTAACTATAAACCTTCTCTCGGGCAAAAAATTGTCAATGACGTAATAGCCGGGTGGGATATTTTAATGAAAGCCTTTCCTGATATTACATCAAAAATTTCTCCAGATATGAGTGATGAAAAGCTATTGGAATTTGCTGAAAAATGCGAGCACGAAACATTACAATTTGCTATCATCTCTTATATTGAGGTGTTGATTGAGATGGAGGGGTGTGAAATCAGTTATAAGGAGCGCAAGCTTCGTAAAGAAAAACGAAAGCTTGAACGCGAAATTTATGAGGAACACCAGCGCAGAGCTGACTGTGCAAGAGCTTATATCAATGCAATTGAGCAAAAAGAATTTCCGATAAATGCTGAACGTCTTGTCAAAAACTTTTTTAAAACTTCAACCAAAGACCCTAAAGGTGCTTACCAAATTCTGACCGAGAATCCGGCGGTTTTCTCGCCTATAGAATTTAATAAAATCAAACCGCGTTTTTTTGGTCTGCTTAAAGTTGGACCGCAAGACGGTATTCGCATAAACAGGATTATAGGAAACTTTTTAAAACATCTCAAAATCTAAAATATTTTAGAGAAAATTATAGACAAAACATATTTTAAGTGCTATGATAAGTTAATAAGTGAGAAAATATTTCTTTTTTTGACGAGGGAAAAATGGCTGACGAAGATAAAAAAGTTATTGTTGATGAAGAAAATGATGCTCCCAAAACGGCTACCGTCAATCAGGAAGTTAAGTCAACTACGGTTAATCAAGCTCAAAAACAGACTACCATAAATGAAAAAAATAATGGTGAGACAAAAGTTAATCAGAGCGACATTGATCAAACAGAAACTCCTCAAAAAACAGATGAAGAGGAATACGAAGGGAATATTACATCAAACCAGTATGACCCTGATGCCAACCCTCCAAGAAAAAAAGGTGGCCCATTTAAAGAAGGTGATGTCATTGACTATATGTTTAAAGAATGGCTGATTGCCGGATTAAACTGGATATGGGAGGAAACTGTTTATCAATTTGATAAAGGTTATTACAAGCGCAAATATGCCAATGAACTAAAAAAAGCAAATCGCAAAGAAGAGAAAAAGCTTGAAAGTTATGATACTTATAAAAAGATGATGGATCTTGGCAAAAAGTCTACTGATAATATAAACAACACAGAAGACTATTTTCACGAAAACACAGCATTAATTGAGTTAGGTGCAAAATTGAGAGAAGGAGACTTCAGCGGTGTTTCCGAAGATACTGCTTTTATGCTCAAGAGCCTCCCCAGAGAGAAATTTGATGCTTTGTTTGCCGAGGATAGAATGTCTCGACTACAAAAAAATTATAATAATAATATGATTGCGCTGAGCCAATTTGCTAATAATTTTGCTCGAGTATCATTAGTCGAAGCCAAAATGAAAGATGCATCTTCTCCTACTGACGAAAAAGCTTTTGAAAATGCAAAAAAAGAAGGAACAGAAATTTTTCTTAGACTAATAGAAAGCAAAAAGCAGCAAGGCATGAGTCAAGATGAATTGTTTAATTATACAAAAAATTTAATGTTGAATATGGATCGTGCTGCAGATCAAATGCGTAAAAATTTGGTCAAAGGACACTTTGACGGGTATACAAAAACTAATTGGTTAGGAAGAACAAAGAAGGGTGCTCACAAAAAAAATACTGCTTTTGATGCAATTCTTGCCGAAGCAAGCTCTTTGGGCCCCACCAATGGGACACAAAGCATTTATAACGAAATTATGCAACAGCAAAATTTCGATAAAGCTAATCAAGATAAGATTATTAGCTTTACCGCTGCTCGAGAAATGACAACTGCACAAAAACAGACTCTTGCAGCTCGCCGTAAAAGATTTTTGGAAGCCAGAGAGCGTATTTATAGCGACCCGCAGAAAAAAGCCAATCGCGAAAAGGCTGAGAAAATTCGTGAACAAAAACGTCAACAGAGAATCGCTAACCTTAGGAATCCGCAATATGTTATGAAAAACATTGAGGGAAAAGATGACCCTGCTTTGACTGCAGCAATGCGTAAATATTATCAAGACAGATTTTTGATGAAATAGCCATGAAAAAATTTATTCGTTTTCTTTTTATCGGAACTATTTGGACAGCCCTGTTTCTTTTGGTCTGTCTTTACTTTTTTGTTTGGGTTTGGAATTTTAACTTTCTGTCCGCCAGTGATAGAGCATTCGTTGCTGCATTTTGGAACAACGGCGGCGTAATAAAGTCTTATCAGGATTATTTGTTTGTATTTTCTTTTGTGGCTTGCTTGTTTATTTGGATATTTGGTTTCAGAAAAGCACTGCGGACTGACTATGTTGCTTTAATTCGCAAGCCTTTTGAGCTCTTTAGCAAATGGGAAATGCGTAAATATCAGCCTTCTTCTCATATTGTGTTGAAAAATATCGGGACTTCGGTTGAGGCTAAAAGTGATGATAAGGCTCTTGTTGAGAAAAAGCTTAAGTCTCTTGAAAAAGAATTAGATAACAACAAAAAAACCGAAGAAATTCGTGAAATTATGAAATCTAAATTCACCGGCCCTAAAAGCTAAGCTATTATTAACTTTATTTTGCTATACTTGCCATAATTTATAAAGGATAATGTGCATTGAAACCTTTGATTGTTCTTACAAGAATCATGTGTGTCGGCCTCTTTTGGAGTTTGTTCTTCATTGAGGGGGTTCGCGTTATTATGCTCAGAAACTGGCATTTTGACATGTTTCAGACATCTCACTGGAATCATGCATGGAATTTATGGCTATCTGGTTGGGTTATCAATACCCCTAAAGAGTGGGCCTTTGTTCTTATTATTCTTACCTTTATTCCGTTATGGCTTTCCGGCTGGGCGGCTCTGAGCCTGATTAAATGGGAAAAAATTGTTATTAAAATTGCTGATTTTCCGGTTAAGCTCTTTCGCAGAATTTTCTATAAACCGGTTAAAATTATTGCCAATTCAAGTGCGGCTAAAAATGTTAAGAAAAAGAAGTCTTATAAAGAAATTCGTCCCAGAAGTTTGAGGCTGCCTTTAGATGATCGACCTGAGCCAGAAAATGCTTCAAAACTCATCAGCTCTTCGCCAAAGGCTAAGCCGCTTACTCCGGCGGTGGAAGCTTCTCCGACTCCGTTGATGAAAAGTTCTTCCATAAATAAGCCCGCAGAGCCCAAAGAGTTCAGCCATTCGCTGTTTGAGATGGAAACAACAGATGCGGCTGATGACTTTGATTTTAATATTGATGATTTTGACATTGAAAAAGCTTCTGCTCCCAGTGAGAAAAGTGATGAGCCGGCTTCTAAGCCTTCTCTTCCTCAGAAAAAAGAAAATTTTAATAATGACCGAGGAGGAAACCGTGATAGAGACTCTCAACGAGGTAAAAAGAATCGGGACGCAAACCTTCCCTCTCAGCAAAAAAATAACCAACCTGCTCCCAAAGGCAGTGGTAATTCTGTTTTAGATGTGATTAAACAACATGGATTTGAGACACTTAATGGTATTACCATCAAAAATAATCTTATTGACTTTTTGGCTGTGGCGCAAAACCAAATCGTTCTTTGCTTGATTGATAAAGAAACAGGTGACTGGTTGGCTGATGAAGAGCGCTTTAATGATGAAGAGCCTTTGTGGTTTTCGGAAAGTTCTCACAGGATTTCTCCCGTAAGAAAGGTTGACATTGCTCGCAAAGTTTTGGAAGAGGCGTTGGCTGCGCAAGGTCTCAAATTCTCGGTCAAAGCGTTTGTTATTGTTTCAATCGGAAACATTATTAATGCCGAAGATATGGTTGACATTTGGGAAGACCTTAAAGTTTCTGTTACTCGTATTGACCGGGGAACGCCTAAAGAAATTCCGCTCTTTGCTCGGACCATGCCTGATGCCGGTGCGCCCGTGACTAAAAATGATTTTGAAAAAATAAAAAAACTTGTTCGTAATATCGCTTAGTTTAAGAGGTTAATTTATGGCTGAAAAAAAAGGTGAAGAATGGGAAGAATATAATAATGCCGTGCAATGGACGGCTGTTACTGTTTTGATCTCCCTGATTGTTTCTATTTTCTTGGCTATCTTTTCTTTACCGCTCGGTTATCTGATCGGTACGGGTGTTTCTCAAGAAAGTTTGGACATTGCCGGACGTTTTATAAAAACCATATTTAATAATCCGTCTTATCTTACTGCAAGATATATTAGCTGGTTTAAGCAGCTTTCGAGCTATAACGGACCTTTTTCTTTCAGTCTTTGGCTGCCTATTTTACCTTTTATTACATTACCTTTAGGTTTGACGGTGGGGTTATTGTCTAATCCGTATCGTTTTCAATCTAACATTCATGGTTCTGCCCGTATTGCAACCGAAAAAGACATAAAAAAAATGCCTTTGCTTGGATTTGATGGCTTTTGTCAGGTCGTTGGAAAGTTTAATGGAAAGCTCTTAATGCTTAAAGAAACGCTCGCAACTCTTTGCTGCGCTCCTCCGGGTACTGGTAAAACTGCCGGTGTGGTTATTCCGACAATTTTTAACTCTCATGGTCTTAGTATTATCGTTAACGACCCGAAGCCGGAGCTTTGCTATAGCACAACAGGTGCTCGTGCAAAAGACGGTCCGGTATTTGTTATTAACTGGGGTGCCGAAGATAATCCGGCAGAAGGTATTTATTATCCAAGTTGGAACCCGCTTTCACAAAATGCTATGCCGGCTCCTGGTCCTGACCGCGATATGTATGTTGACTCTATGTGCAACATCTTGGTTGAAGACCCAAAAGGAAATGCGGACCCGCACTGGTCTAAAACAGGTCGTGCCGCACTTACCGGCTTTATTCACTTTGTGTCTTTCAAATGTGAAAAAGCCCGTGCTAACGACTATTTTATAGCCCGCATTTATGAAGGTAAGCTTGATGATGAAGACCGCCGCGTGCTCGAAGGTTATTATCTGGAAATGCGTGACCCGATGGCGGCTAAGGCTATTCAGGATTTGAGAAACGGCAATCTAACAATTGATAATTATTTGCCTATCGGTTCGTGGGCTTTGCTTCCTGAAAAATGGATTGGTCATGAAGCCTGCCTTGCTATGATTCTTGAATGGATTACCGAGGCTCAAATCAAGCAATCAGAAGAAATTAAACGTCGTCTTGAAGAAGGCGACCAGATGGCAGCTATGGCCGATCCGATGCGCAACATGCTTGAAGAAGCGATTGAAGAAGCGCGCCGCTTTGGTTATTCTCAACGTTGTATTGTTGAGCTTAGCCAGCTTAGTGCGATGCCGGACAAAGAGCGTGGTTCTGTGCTCTCTACCGGTTTGTCCGGTATTGGTATTTTTAAGAACGCTGCGGTGGTTTCTCGTACAAGTTTCTCTGACTTGCAATTTAAAGATTTGCGCGGAATGAAAGACCCTGTTACCGGTGAGTGGAAGCCTATTTCGGTTTATCTGTCCGTTAACCAAGTTGATGCACGCGCCTTGAATATTATTTCAGGTACATTTATTGAGCTTATGTCATCTTATTTGATTGCAAACCCACCGAAATTCCACAACAAAACCGATGGTGTAATGGGACCATTCCCGGCCCTGTTCATCCTCGACGAGTTTCCGCAAATGCCTAAGCTTAAAGCAATTATTGATGGGCCGGCTGTCGGTCGCGGTCAAAAAGTTTCGTATCTGTTGATTGGACAAGACTTGGGCCAAATCTCCGGAAAATATGGCAAAGATGATCTTGAGACCGTTATTTCTACAACGGCGTGCAAAGTTATTCTTTCTCAAAACAACGAAGTGACTGCCCAGCGCTTTTCTAAGATGATTGGTAACAAAACCGTTCAGACAACCTCTTTCTCCAAAAGCGAGGGCTTTGGCAAAGGTAACAACCCATTTAACAAAAATGTTTCTTATCAACTGCAGGGAACTTCTGTTATCAGCACAACCCAGCTTTTGAGCTTGCCTATGCTCAAACAAGTTGTCTTAATGCAAGGTTCTATTGACCGTCCGATTATGGCTGATTCTCCTCGTTGGTATTTGGACAAGAAGATGAAGGCTTTGGCTGCACTGCCGCCGGCGCCGAATGTTCCGGACTGGATTGTGGCTCAGCGTGAGGATATTAATGCCGATATGTTAGCAAAACTCGGCGTTGAATATAATCCTGAAGAGGATCCTGATGCTGATTCTTTGGAAGAAGACGAAGAAGGCGCATAGTTTTTCTTATTAATATTTTATCCCGAAGGGCGTTTCCTTCGGGATTTTTTTATATCAAAAAAAACAGGCCTGACTTCTGTCAAACCTGTTGGTAAACTTTAGGGATTTATAATTATACTCTTAATTCTTAATTTGACTTATTAATCCCTGCCTTAAGACATACGGGTTAATTCATCAAGCATTTCATCTGCTGTTGTAATAATCTTAGTTGCAGCAGAGTAAGCTCTTTGGGTTACAATCATGTTTGAGAACTCTGTTGCCAGGTCAACGGTTGATTGTTCCAAAGCACTGCTTGAGATTTCTCCGGCGCCATTGGTTCCGGCTCTTTGCAGCAAAGCTTGCCCAGAAGCATCGGTTTCAATCCATGCGTTACCGGTCAAAGCTTCCATACCATTCGGGTTGGCAAAGGTTGCCAAAGGCAAAATGGCAATCGGACGGGTCTCACCGTTATCGAACAAAGCTGTTACAACACCACTTTCATCAATCATAACGCCGGAATAGCTACCGAATTTTGCACCGTCTTGGTTGATATAGTCGGTGGTGAAGTCACCTGACAAGCTGGTCAAACCATCGTTGGTTCCGGTGTTGCCCATGAACAACTGAATTTTTGTACCGTTATTCGGGGTTCCATCCATGTTTTCGGCACCGTTAGCCCATTGGATAGAGAGCTCATCGACGTTAAAGTATTTCGGTGTACCATCGGCATTGAAGCGAACTGCCGGAGCTTTTGAACCGAGCTCAATTTCGTTTTCGCCAACTGAAAATTCATTGCTCAAAGTACCGTCGTAGTTATTTGCTGCTACCCAACCAGAATTTTCATCTCTGACTACGCCGCTGACAGCTGCGCCTAAGCCTTGGGTATTAATAGCCATATCCCCACCGGTTTCACTCGGCAAAATCTCTAAGCTGGTTCCGGTTGCATTAAAACGGCTCGGCTCGGTTGCATTTGCTTGAAGAGTGCTTCCTAAAATGCTGACTAATTGTGCAACATCAACATTTGTACCGCCGCTGATTGCAGAAGAGATATCAACTTTTACAGCAGGAGGATCGACTTGGGTTCCGGCCTCTCCAAAGGTATAAGTTACACCATCAAGAATAATGCTTTTTCCGACATAGTCATCTTTTGAGGTTGATGTAAAGTCAATACGGGCACCGTTTTTGATATCGTTATCAATTTGCGGAATAACGAACTGACCTGTCGGAATACCGGTGTTAAAGTTCGGGTTAGCTGAGTGCTGTACGCAAGCCAAAGTCTTGCTGGCATCTATGGTCAACTCGGCACCCATGGTGGATTGAACAATGTTAATTCTATCCGTTCCGGCGGTAAAGCGGTCGCCTGAAGACAATGTATTTTGCAATGCGGTTGCAAATTTTTCAGTAAAGTCACTCAAGCTAACGACGCCTGTTGACAAGTCAACCGCAACTTGGTTCGGACCGGTTACGCCTGCCGGATTGTTGGTGAAGACAAAGGTATAGGTCTTACCTGTTGCTCCATCGGTAATTGAAATGCTTGAACCGTTTTCAGGAATAGAGGTAAACTCTAATTGTCCGGCAGCAGAAAATACATCTGGTGTTCCGTCAATCGTATTGCTATTTCCATACAAAACTGAGGTTGCCGCACCATCAGGAACTGTTGCTGACATATTCCATCCGGTTGAGCTGGTCTTTTGGAAATCAAGACTCAAGTTGCTGGCGTTTCCTAAGCTGTCGTAAATCAAAGCCGAAATCTTTTGTGTTGTTCCGATTTTATCATTACTTGGCAAGTTTGCACCAAAATTAATTTGCTGTGTCGGAGTTGCGGTACCACCGATGTTATTCAGGTTAATCGGCTTTAAGTTGCGGCTATCAATAATATTATCATTAATTAAGGTCAGGCTTCCGTCGCTTTCGTAATAAGCCTTCATATAAGTAATACCATTAATTTCGACTGTTGAAGCTTGAGTATTTCCGTTCCACGGAAGCAAGGTCCAACCTTGAGCGTAGAAACCACCGGTATTTACTAAATAACCATTGTTATCAACATCAAAGCTTCCGGCTCTGGTATAAGCCCACAGGTCGCCTTCTCCCGGATTAGCAGCCTGGTTGACAACGAAGTAGCCGTTACCGCTAATTGCGATATCTGTTGAAGATGAGGTAGAAGCCAACAAGCCTTGTGCATTAATTTGCTGTTTGCTTACCGGCTGAACGCCACCCGGAGAATAACGGCTGGTAAAAGTTTGTTTGGTTACCAAAGTTTGAAATGAGGTATTATTATTTTTGTAACCAATTGTATTAATGTTTACAATATTGTCCGAGATGGCTCCCATGGCCGTTGATTGGGCCGCCAAGCCTGATATTCCGGACTGCATTGCGCCAAATATACTCATTGTTTTTACTCCCTAAAGTTTTTTATAACATTCCATAAACCGCGGCTCCGGCAACTTCTGCCGCAGCGGAGGCCACGCTTGCTACTCCATCGACAACTTCTTCGACGATAGAGCCGTCTTCTTCATCTCCGGTTGAGCTGTCACCTTCATCGGTTCCCTCTCCTTCTACCGGTTTATCTTTATCAAAATAGTCATCATTACGAATGGTCAAGATATCACCTAAGTTAGCCGTTACGGCATCACCCAAGCCAATGTAAACACCATTACTGTCGCTGGCAACACCGGTAACGCGTCCGAATATCGTTGTTGTGACATTTGCGGCAGCTTCGCCATTGGCAACTTCTGCACGAACAACAATCTGATAAGCACCGTCTTCAAGCTGGTTGCCGTTTGCGTCTTTTCCATCCCATGTGAATTCATGTGTGCCGGCAGTTGTTTCGCCACCACCGGAATATACGATATTGCCGCTCATGTCTTTTACGACAACTGATACACTCTTGACGTCTTTGTCTAAGGTATATGCGGCTTTTGCCATGCCGTTTTCAAGAGGCATAACATCACCCAAAACCTGCGCGACTTTGCCGATGTATGATACCGCCTGGGCACCCAAGTTTGAAACAGTCATGCTGATTAAAGAATCGAGCTTGCTGTTTGTTTGAATGGCTTGTTCTACGCTTGAGTACTGAACCAACTGGTTAGTAAATTCGGCTGTATCCATCGGATCAAGCGGGTCTTGGTATTTTAACTGGGTTGTTAAGAGCGTCAAAAAAGTGTTCATATCCGCAGACAAAGTCTGTGATGCGGAATTTGTTGTTGACGTTCCGGTCTGGGTATAACCATTTATTGCATTTACATCTGTCATGGCTTTACTCCTTTTTCAAACTATACTCTGATATTCAGAGCTGATTTTCCGTCCCAGCTGTCATAGCCGGAAAGCTCCGCCATGTTATTTTCATTGCTGGCTTCTTGTTCAAATACATTGCTCAAAAACTGGCGAAGCTCGTTGTTTTCACGGTTGCCGGCTTGATTATCTCTAAAGCTGAAACTCAAGCTGCCGTTGTCGAGTGAAAATCCGGCATCTGCAAAAGCTTTTTCCAAAGTCGGAAGTTCTTTTTGCAGCATGTCCATCGTTTCGGCACGGCTTGAAATAATATGTGCCTGTAATTTTCCGTCTTTTGAGATTTGCATTTTAACTTCAATATGCCCGAGTTCTTCCGGCTTTAATTTTATTTCGATACTATCAACGCCTTTAACGGCAGATTTAGTAATATTTACTTTAACTTGTTCTGCAACTTCACGGCTCATGCCTTTGTAAACATCACGGAAGGTGGTTTTATTATCGCCTTGAACAGAACCTTCGGCCTTTAGATTATGAGCAGCGGTCTCGGTACCGGCAAGATTTGCCAGATTAGCGGTATTGCTCTGTGTCAGTCCTTCGCTAACGCCTTTAATTCCGGCGTTCAAGCTGCTTGTGTTTGCAGTATTCAGAGCCGCATTTTGCGGTTGTACTTCAGCTGCGACCAGCGGTTGAACAAGAGTGTTATTAATCGTTGCCGGCTGTGCCTTTGCTTCAGTTGAGTAAGCTGCTGTGGTCTTGATAGAAGCCGTATCAAATTGGATATTTTCGGCTTTTTCTTCCCCTTTGACATTTACGCGAGCTTTGTCATAGGCAAAATTTTCCTCTTTGACATCTACTTTGATATCAAGTTTTTTATCTTCTCCGACAAGTTTGGAAATTTGTTCTTCCTGCTCAGCAACCGGAGCAATAACTTCTGCTGCCGTTTCTGCCGGCTTAACGCTTTTGTTATTCTGATTTGCCGCAAATTGGATATCTGCTTTTTTCTTTTCTTCCGGCTGAACTTGTGCTTCTTTAACTGCGGCAACAAAAGTTTCTTCCGGAACGGTTTCCATTCCCTCAACAAGTTCTACTTGCCCCTTGTCTGAAACAAGGCTGACTTGCTGATTTGCTTGCGGTTGCTGCAAATTTACCAAAGTGATATCAGACTGACCGTTTTGGCTCATGAAAGCTCCGATTTCCGTGCCATAATTTTCAATCTGAGCAACCAGCTCTGCACCGGTCATCACGCTATAAGTTCCATCAACGGCATTATAAACCGTGACAGCATTCATGGCGCTTAAATTTTCAAGCGGAATCATTTGATCAACAACAAAAACCTGCTCTTTTATATTTTTGTTCTGCTGCGGCTTTTCAGAAGCAATATTTTCCCCTTCAACAGAAACAGAAACAGAATCGGCATCTTCAACGCTCTCAGCGGATGTATCTTCTTTTGCATTTTCAGTTTTTTCGGCAGATTGCTCAGGTTCAGCTGATGTATCTTCTTTTGTATTTTCTGTTTTTTTGCCTGTTTGCTCAGGCTTTGAGTCTTGTTCAACCGTTTCTTTATCCGTCTTATTTTCAGTTTTGTTTTCAGACTGAGTTTTTTTATCTTCCACAGGAGATTTGTCCTCATTTTTGGTTAAAGGAGCGTCTTCTTTTTTATCAGTCTTTTCTGCAGTTGGTTTTTCTGTTTTTTTATCTTTAGATGAAAAATCAGTGACTTTTACTTCTTTTTCAACAGGTTGAGCGGCTACATCATCACCGGCATCAACACCAGCAAAGCTCATAAAACCACCTTCAGTGACAATCTTTTTAAAGTCTTGAACAGCCGTAGACGCGCTATTTGTGCTTTGCGACGCTGAGGAATTTAACTTATTCAGTATCATTCCGGTTAAGCTGTTTACATCTCTAATTCCCATTGTCAGAATCCTCAAATAAATTTCATCTACAGACATTCAATGCAAATATCATGCCAAAAAAAAACATATACAAACAAAAAAAAGCGGAGCATCACGCTCCGCTTTTTGAGATTGAATAAATAAAAACCTAAAAAGCGAGGACGGGGCGGACCTCGCGCCTGACATCCTTAAGGTTTTTGTAGTCGCTCAAACCGTAACTGTAGTTAAAGCCTGAGTACCACGCGCTGTAGCTACTGATCTCGGACGACGACCAAGCTTCGGTGCTGGTTGTGAATTGTGTCCCATCTGCTCGGCTAAATCCTGTGTTTATCGCGTCTTGGTTATTATAATATGAGGTAAATATTCCTGCTGCCGGTAAGCACCAATCTCCCGCCTCTGTTCCCGCTGTTTTATACTCATGTGCCGCCCAGGCTGCCGGATAGGTACTTTTATCTCCCGCCGCCATTATTTTTGCCGTATTACCGCAACTATCATAATCCTTAGGTGCGGCCGATGATGTATAGTTTGTTAATGTCGTGATATCTGTACCTTGCCCGCCCCATGCATAATACCCTATCGATTCCAATGCTAAGGCCTGATATCCACTTGGCCCCAAATAGACAACAATACCTATTGGTGTTTTACCGGCAATAACTGTCACTGAACATGTCATATCTGAGTATAATATACTTCCAATAACACAGCTCTCTTGTTGTTGCTGTTGCTCTAATTTCTTTTCTAATTCTGTTATTTGGGTCGTAACCTCATTTATTTTATTTGCCAAATCACAATTCCAATAATTGCCAAACGGACATTTAATTCCGTTTGTGCAACTTGATGAGCTGGTATAGCCCATTGCCGTACAGCTTGGTGTAGCAATA
>CASFMW010000016.1 GCA_949295935.1 uncultured Pseudomonadota bacterium
GTCTGGTTATGACTGGAACGCTTCTGCACAGACTTGTACCCAGCAATGCGCAAGCTCTTATCAATATACTTGTACTGGAACTAATCAAACAGGTGGCAGTGGAACAGCTTGCAACGGCAAGTATACCTCATGTACTTGCAGTAGTCCTTATACATGGAGCAATGGTACTTGTTCTTGTCCAACAACATATCAATATACCTGTACCGGTACCGGCTATGCTGGAGGAGCAGGCACTGCTTGTGGCGGCAAATATACATCCTGTACTTGTGCAAGCGGTTATAAATGGGAAAATGGAAGCTGTGTTAAGCCTCGCGTAGAATTTGGACAATGTAACGGAAATGGTGCAAACTGCTCGCTTGGAGATATTGTATTTAGTGATGGAACTTGCAGCGCAAATACGATATCTGGAAAAACGCCAATCGCAGTGGTGGTTTATAAATCGGGTAACTGCGGACAGGCAATGGCTTTGGAATCGATAGGAAAATATCTGTGGACAACAGAATTTAGCGATATTTTGGCTTTGAAGAACTATATATCTTTATCAGAAGCATTAACAGACTTTGCAAGTTGTGAGAATAGTGAAATAATAAGACTTCAAGGAGATAGTAATGCGTATCCAGCAGCGTGGGCTGCTTATAATTATACGACGACTGGAACAAAGGTCGGAGATTGGTGTTTGCCGGCAGCAGGAATATTTGGCTCAATATTTAGCAATCAATTTATTATAAACACAGGATTCGTCCGAGCAGGTGGACAAGAATTTACAACTAGTAACACCGGTTGGTCATCGACCGAACATGACATCAAATTTGCGTGGGGTTCTGATATGTCGAATTACGGACTAAACAACTTATACATCAAGAATACATATAGTCTTCCAGTCAATCCCGTCCTTGAGTTTTAATTCTGACTATAAAAAATATCCCCGAAGTTAATTTTTTCGGGGATATTATCTTGTTTCAAAAAAATTAAGCACGACCGTAAATGTCTTCATAACGGATGATGTCGTTCTCATCCAGATTTTCTCCGGCCTGCACTTCAATAAATACCACATCGGCTTGAGAATTATTTTGGATTCTGTGTTTAACTTTCTCTGGGATAAAAATCGATTCGTTTGCCTTTTTCGGCAGTTTTTCTTCCCCGAGAGTAACAACCGCCTCACCGGAAACAATAATCCAATGCTCTGAGCGAAAATTATGCGATTGTAGCGAGAGGATTCCCCCCGGAATAACCTTAATTTTTTTAACGCAATAATTGTCACCACAGTCCAAAACTTCCCAAGTTCCCCAAGGACGAGTGTCGTGACTTCCGCGAATATAAGAATTAGCCATGATTTTTTTAGTCCTTTTTAACGAAAAATTAGCTTGATGAAAGAGAATATAAAAGATATAAAATAAAGCGCAAGATAAATTTAAAAATTAGGCAAAGAGAATGCAGAGCTCGACGACAAATCAAGCAATTGTGATTTTGAAGCAGTTGCGTCAGGCCGCTGATGAAGAAGCAAAAATATCAGACCGCCTGAGTCGAATAATGAAAATAATCGCGGAGCAAATGGGCTACGATGGCGTATCATGCTTCGTTGCGGTTGATGACAGCTATCTGGAGCTTTTTGCTGAATATGGCTTTAACCCTGATGCTATGCATAAGGTATCGCTTCGCTTTGGCGAGGGCTTAATCGGCAGTGTGGCCAAAAACGGCCGCCCTCTGGCTTTGAGCGACGCAAAAAATCATCCAAAATATGTTGTTAAAGAAAAATTTGGAGAAGAAGGCTATAACTCGTTTTTAGGTGTGCCTCTGATGAGACGCCACCGAGCTATAGGTGTTTTTGTTGCGGAAACAAAGGATGAGCACGAGTTTAGCCGCCAAGAGCAAGAAACTATCGAAACGATTGCCATGTTTTTATCTGACGTTGTTTCTTCTGATGAAATGACCGAGTATAAAAATAATTTAATAAAATCCCGCGGCATTGTCACCAAAGAGAGAGTAAAAGGCATAAGTCTTAGTAAAGGATATGGTATTGGGCGCGCTGTTTTGCATCGCCGCCGCCATGCCGTGACCAAAATTTTTTCAGAGGACAAAGATAAAGAGCTGGAGCGCTTAACCCTTGCTCATCAGCAAATGAACGATGACCTGGAAGCCAAGTTTAATACAACCAAGCTCGGCATTGGCGAACACATGGATATTTTAGACGCTTATCTGATGTTTGCCCAAGACAAGGGGTGGTTCAAAAAAATTGCCGATAATGTACTAAGTGGCTTAACGGCAGAGGCCGCGGTTGAGCGCGCCTATGAAGATATGTGGAACCGCCTATCCGCCACAAAAGATAATTACCTAAAAGAGCGCCTTCATGACTTAAGAGATGTTTCTGACCGCTTGCAAGGCTATTTAAGCGGCGATTTTGGCGAGAGCCTATCGGTAGCAGCAGAGAGCAAAGATGTCATCATTATTGCTCAGACAATGGGGCCGGCAGAATTAATGGATTATGATTATAACAAGATTCGCGGTTTGATTATCGAGGAAGGTACGCCGACAATGCATGTTGCCATTGTGGCAAAGGCGTTAAACATTCCTGTCATTGCTAAGATTAAAGGACTTTTTGATGAAGTAAAAAGCGGAGAGCTGATAGCCGTAGACGGTAATGAAGGTTATGTCTACTTGCGCCCGAGCGAAGACACACAGCGCAAATTCCGCCAAAAGCTGGAAGAAAAAGAGCGCCTTCAGAAAAAACTAGAAGAATTAAAAGACAAACCTTCCTGCACGTTAGACGGCGTCAGAATAGGTCATTATATCAATGTCGGCTTGTCTTTTGATCTAGATTATCTAAAAAGCACAAACTGTGACGGCATAGGATTATACCGCACGGAAATTCCGTTCATGTCATCAATGTCTATGCCCGATGTTGAGGAACAAAAAGTTTATTATCAAGAGCTGATGGACAAGGCCGAAGACAGAAAAGTCATCTTCCGCAGTTTGGATGTTGGTTCAGATAAATTATTGCCATACTGGGCTGGGTTGAACGAAGGCAATCCGGCAATCGGCTGGCGCTCGATTCGCATCACATTGGACAGACGCGCGATTCTCCGCAAGCAAATAAAAGCATTTTTGGAAGCCGCCGCCGGCAAAGAGCTTAACGTGATGTTTCCGATGATATCAAATTTGGCTGAGTTTGAAGAAGCCAAAGAAACACTTATGCTAGAGCTTGAAAAGGAAAAACGCTTCAAACGTCCGATTCCCAAAAAAGTAAATGTCGGCTTGATGGTTGAGGTTCCGTCAATTGTTTTTCAGCTTGATGAAATTTTGGAAAAGGCTGATTTTATTTCCATCGGCACCAATGACCTGGCTCAGTTCTTTTTCGCCTGTGACCGAGGCAATCCGCGCTTAACCGAACGCTATGATGTGTTATCAGCACCGTTTTTGCGCATGATGCATACAATTGTAAAAAAAGCCGACAAACACAAGGTTTATTGCTCTGTCTGCGGAGAAATGGCATCAAATCCGATAGAAGCAATGGCTTTGATCGGATTGGGATACAGAAATTTATCTTCGTCGGGATCAACCTTTTGCCGTGTCAAAAGCATGATACGCAGCCTAAGGGTAGACGACATAAGCGACTATATGCAGCTGTTGTTAAATTCAAAAAACAAGACTCTGCGGCCGCAATTAGTTGCGTATGCAAATGATCACAATATTGAAATCTTTTAAAAACTATGTTTAACTAAGCAAAACTCAACCTATATTAAGAAGGAAAAAAACGTGAAGAAAGAAAGCAAGGACACCGCCGCCAAAAGCAAAAAATCTGAAGCGATTGACAGCAAAAAAATCGAAAAAGAGGAAAATGCGGCAAACAAAGTTGAAGAAGATAAAACTTTGGATAACGACGGTCGTGTCGGCACAATGCTAAGAGAAACCCGCCTAAAAAAAGGCGAAGAGGTTGAAGAAATCGCAGAAAAATTAAAAATAAGAGCCTTCTATCTAAGGGCGATTGAAGACAGCAAATATGATGAAATCCCCGAAGCACCTTATGGTCCCGGATTCGTCCGCTCATACGCTGATTACTTGGGGCTTAATGCAATTCGCATGGCTCAGTTATATAAAGAGGAAACCGAAGCCCACGAAAATAAAGGAAACTATTATGTATTAGAACCGCAGGCAGAAGGCACGGCTCCAGGGGGAAAATATATCGTCATAAGTCTGCTGTCATTGGTTTTGGTTTACGCCGGTTGGAGCTACTACACGTCAATCCAAGAAAATCTAACGGTCGAAAAAACGGCGCCTGTTGTTGAAAATGCTGCCGTAGATTATACGCTTCAGGTCGAGAGTTTTGAACAAACAACGGAAGAGGTTTCTTCTCCGGCAGAAGAGGCCTTGCCTTTGATTAATGTCGATTCGAGCGCAGAGAAGGGGACATCTCAGGTTGTAATGACGGAATCAAGCTTTGTTGAAGAACCGGCAAAGGCTGACGAGGTAACGCCGGAAACAACCGAGCCGACAAAACAAAAAGCCCCGAAAGAAGAAGTCAAAAAAGAAGAGCCTAAGGTAGAGCCGACTAAAACAGAAACTTCTGAAAAAAAAGAAGAGGCAAAATCCTCTGAACCAGAGATTGATACCGACGTTCCTGTTGTTGTAAAAATCAAAAAAGAAACATGGTTTGAAGCCAAAGATGACGAAACCTTGTACATCAGCAAAGTCGTTGATAACGGATTCGTTTACAATGTGCCTGAAAAAGAAGGCATGATAATTTCTGTTGGTCGTGTTGATGCTGCAGACGTTTACGTAAACGGCAAATTAACAACAGTCTTTACAGCAAAGAAAAAAACTGGTATTAAGGTTGACGACGTATTAGAAAAAGCCGACAACCAGTAGCAAATTTTTTTGACAAGAAGAAAATAGCAGGTTAAAGGCTTGCTATTTTCTTTTGTTATAAAAGGAGAGAAAAATGGAAAAAATCATTCGCCGCAAGAGCCGTCAGATTATGGTCGGAAAAGTTGCCGTTGGGGGCGATGCGCCGATAAGTGTTCAGTCGATGACCAATACCTTGACGTCCGATGTTAAGGCCACGGTTGAGCAGATAAAAAGACAAGAAGCCGTTGGCTGCGACATTACGCGCTGTTCTTGTCCGGATAAAGATTCGGCTTATGCATTAAAGGAAATTACCAAACAGGTTAATATTCCGATTGTGGCGGATATCCATTTTGATTATCGCTTAGGAATTTTGGCGGCTGAAAACGGAGCCGCTTGTTTGAGAATAAACCCTGGAAATATAGGCTCAAGCGATAGAGTTAAAGAGGTTGTTAAGGCGGCAAAAGATTATGGATGTTCGATTCGTATTGGCGTAAACGGTGGTTCTCTGGATAAAAGATTGCTCGAAAAATATGGCGAACCTTGCGCCGATGCCATGGTTGAGAGTGCTTTGGAACAAGCCAAAATGCTTGAGGACAATGACTTTAGAGAGTTTAAGATTAGTGTTAAGTCCTCAAATACTTTGATGATGATAGATGCTTATCGCAAACTGGCAGCGGCTTGTGATTATCCTTTGCATTTGGGCGTAACCGAAGCCGGAGGATTGAGAACCGGAACGGTTAAATCGGCTTTGGGAATTGGTGCGTTGCTGATGAACGGCATAGGCGATACCTTGCGCGTTTCGCTAACCGCTGATGTTGAAGAGGAAGTAAAAGTCGGTTACGAGATTTTGAAGGCGCTGGATTTACGCCATCGCGGTGTCAGAATAATTTCTTGCCCGACCTGCGCCCGCCGCGGTTATGATGTTCAAAAGACAGTTGAAGAATTAGAGCGCCGCTTGGCACATATCAGTCAACCGCTGACCTTGGCGGTTATGGGCTGCGTGGTTAACGGACCGGGGGAGGCAGCACACGCCGACTTTGGCGTTTGTGGTGGTCATGATGAGAATATGCTCTTTATCAAGGGCAAACCGGCAAGAAAAGTCAAAGATGAAGATATTGTCGATGAATTAGTAAAGTTAGTTGAAGAAAAAATATTTGCTTAGGAAAGAAAAGTTAAGATGAATAAAGTACAATGTGTTCGCGGAACCTATGATTTATATGGTGAGAATAAAAGAAAAGCCAAAAGAGTGGTTGCTGTAGGCAGAAGTATTGTTGAGAAATATGGCTTTGAAGAAATTGAAACCCCGATATTTGAGTTTACGGAAGTTTTTTCGCGTAATTTGGGCGATACGTCTGATATCGTTACTAAGGAAATGTATTGCTTTGAGGACAGGGGCGGAGAGAGCTTAACCCTGCGTCCGGAAGGAACAGCCGGCGTGGTCAGAGCCTTTATTTCCGAAGGAATGCAGCAAAATCTGCCGGTCAAGCTGTATTATACCGGACCGATGTTTCGTTACGAACGCCCGCAAAAAGGGCGTCAGCGCCAGTTTACGCAGTTTGGCGTCGAGTTACTTGGCGTAGAAACGCCGCAAGCCGATATTGAGGTTATCGCCATGGCCTATGAGTTTATAGAGAGCTTGGGGCTTGCCGGAACGGTTACAGTTGAGATAAATTCTTTGGGCGATAAAGAAAGCCGCGACGCTTACCGCGAAAAACTGGTTGCTTATTTGAAAGAAAATTACGATAAGCTGTCAGAAGATTCAAAATCTCGTCTGGAGAGAAATCCTCTGCGCGTTTTGGATTCGAAGGAAGAATGTGATAAGGCCGTTGTGGCGAACGCTCCGCTTTATCAAGACAGCTTGAACGAAGCCTCAAAAGCATTTTTTGAAACGGTTTTGAAAGGGCTGGATAACTTAGGAATTAAATACCGCTTGAACAACCGCTTGGTTCGCGGTTTGGACTATTATTCGCACACGGTTTTTGAGCTGGTAACCGACAAGCTCGGCGCGCAAGGAACGGTTTTGGCCGGTGGTCGCTATGACGGCTTGGTTGAACAAATGGGTGGCGGCAAGGTTTCGGGTATCGGCTGGGCTTGCGGTGTTGAAAGATTGTCCATGTTGCTGGAAGAAGATGTGTCTTTACCGCGTCCGATAGCCGTTATTCCGGTTGGCGAAGAGGCTGAGGAAAAAGCTTTGGCTATCGCTTATGATTTAAGAAAGGCCGGCTTCCGCGTTGAGCAGGCTTATAGCGGAAATTTGAAAAAGAGAATGATGAAGGCCAATAAAGTCAATGCGGTTAAAGCCGTTATTATCGGTACGGACGAGCTGGCCGAAGGCAAAGTCACGATAAAAGATTTGGATGAAGGCAGCCAAAAAAACGTTGCTTTGACTGATGTAAAAGAGGAATTAAACTAATGGAGTTAGCAGAAAAATTATCCAATGTTGTTAACCGCTATGATGAGATAAACGCGCTGATTTCGTCACCGGATTGCACGCCGGAAAACATGGTTAAGATGAATAAAGAGCTGGCGGAGCTGACGCCGGTGGTTGACGCGATAAAGAATTATCAGCATATGGAACAAAATTTCAACGACGCCAAAGCCATGATGGACGATTCGTCGCTGGATAAAGAAATGCGTGACATGGCCGAAGCCGAATATTATGAGTTAAAAGAAAAACTTCCGGCGATGGAAAGAGAGATAAAAATTTTGCTCCTTCCGAAAAATGAAGAAGATGAGAAAAACGCGATTCTCGAAGTCCGTGCAGGAACCGGCGGAGATGAAGCGGCTTTGTTTGCGGCGGTATTGTTTGAAATGTATCAAAGATATTCGCAAAAACAAGGTTGGAAGTTTGAGGTTATTGATGCCGATGAAAACGGCTTGGGCGGATATAAAGAGGCTTCGGCCAAGATTACCGGCAAAGATGTTTTTTCAAAGCTAAAATTTGAGTCGGGGGCTCACCGAGTTCAGCGTGTGCCGATAACGGAATCACAAGGCCGCGTCCATACCTCGGCGGCAACCGTTGCGGTTCTGCCCGAGATTGAAGAAGTTGATATGTATATCAATCCGGCGGATTTGAAAATTGATGTTTACCGCGCTTCGGGTGCCGGCGGACAACACGTTAACCGCACGGAATCGGCGGTCAGAATCACCCATATCCCGACCGGAATCGTTGTCCAATGCCAAGACGACCGCTCGCAGTATAAAAACAAAGAAAAAGCGATGAACCACTTGCGCGCCAAGTTGTATGATGCCCAAAAATCAGCGATTGACGCCGAATATTCGGAACGCCGAAAATTACAAGTCGGCTCAGGGGATAGAAGCGAGCGGATTCGCACTTATAACTATCCGCAGGGACGCGTTACCGACCACCGCATTAATCTGACTTTGTATAAGCTGGATGAAGTTGTCTCCGGCGACGCTTTGGGCGAGATTATCGACGCGCTGGTCATGGAAGACCAAGCCCAACGCCTCGCCGAAATGGATTAATCCGGTTCAGAATAACAAAATAAAAACTCCATCAACCCCGATGGAGTTTTTGTTAAGTAAAGCAATATTAAATCAATATTAAAGTGTTGTCGTTTACCATCTTTTTATGGAGAGGGTGAAATGCAATATTTAACACAAGAAAATGCAGAAGATTTGGATTCTATCAAGCAAATCTTAAATAAAAACGGTTTTCAAAAGATTAAAAACATCGTTCCTTTGAAAAGTGGTTCTCGTTCGGTTGCGTATTATGCGGATGAGTATATCGTGCGTTTTCCGAAAGCCGAGATTATTTGGCAGACAATGAAGCGGGAGAAAAACATTATTGATATGATTTACCCGCATTTAACACCAACCATAGCAGATAAAATTCATAAAATAGATTTAATCGAAAACGAATATCCATTCTCCATATCTGAGCGATTTATCGGCAAAATTTGCGATGGTCGCCCCGAAAGCGAATATACCGTTCTTTATCAAAATTTAACACCTATGCAACAAGAAAAATTAGCATGTGATATAGCTTTATTTTTCCATAAATTACATCAAATTGATTATAAAAAACTAAATATTCCGAAACCAACGGAAGCCATTGATAATTGGGATGTTACAACAGAAAATAATTTTGACTTTGAACAAGTACAAAAAATCTTATCACTTTATAAAATTAATATAAATGATTATATGGCCAAATCGCCTAATACGGCAACAGCCTTGTGTCACAATGACTTAAGCGGAAGCAATATTTTATTAACCCCAGAAAAAGATGATGTGCTTGTCGGGATTATTGATTTTGGCAATGCTATGATTATGCCAAAATATCAAGATTTTTTCCCGTTATATAAAATACAGCGCAAATTGGCGATTGATACACTTAAAGAATATAACAAATTAACCTCGTCGCCCATAGAACAAAAACAAATCGATTGTATGGCATTATTATATACCGGTTGGGGATTAGCGCGAACCCAAAATCCGTCTTCTCCGTATTTTATGAAATTATTAAAACCATTTTTAGAGGAATAACAAAGAGTTGTTGCTTATGTGTTGCTTTGCAACACAAAAACAGACCGACTTTTAAACCCGAAGTCGCCAAAGTTTTGCAAAATAATGCTTTTTTCTATCGTTCAAAATCTTTATTTTGAGTCAAAATTTTAGAAGGGGAATTATCCTTCTGATAGTTTAGGAAATTTTGATGATGAAATTCATCAACTTGTTCGTCTTTTATTTTGATTGTTCCGAGCTTGGCTTTTTTCATCGGATTTTCGGCTTCTAACAATCTTTTGCAAACTTCGGTAGAAACAATACCGCAAACACCTTGTCTTCGGCAAATCGGTTTATCATTTTGAAAAGTGTCAACCTCGACGCCAAAGGGCTTAAAGAAATCTTTTAAATAAGACAATGTCATATTTATTTCTTCCGAATAATCGAGCTTTTCCGAATAATTCGGGTCTTTTTTATCTCTTTGAGCGTGTTGTTCTAAAATCATAATATCAACATGATTTTTTTCTTTTTGAGAGTCAATACATAAAGCCACACCATGCGCTTCTTTCCCCTCACTTATTATTGTTAGGGGTGTAACCAATCTTTGTTGGTTAACATCAATATCTTTTCTTGCTAATGTTTGGCTTGTTATACCTAAAATATTTGTAAGGATAGAATATTGATTTTCTTTAGGGACGATAGCAATTTCACCGGTTATCATTTTACGACCGTTGCAACACTCATCTATCAAATAATCATCAGCTTTATCGCCATCTTCTGAACATAAGAGCGCATATTTTCCCGTATCTAAAAAGGCACAATCTTCCTGAGATTGAGCTATTTTGGAAGCGATGTAATTTGTTGCTTGCCAATTATAACCCTCTTTCGGAATATCTAAGGTAATGTTAGGTTTCCGTGTAAGATTTTCATGGGCATTTTTATCTAACGTCAAATAAGGTTTATGTGCCATGTACCTTCAATTCCTCTCCTAAAAATTGATACCACTTTTCAGGACAATCATATAATGTCTTACCATACAACCTTTGCTTACATTAACATTTTCTTTGCAAAGGAACATCATTTACCAATTTTCCTCTATCCTACCACATTTTTAAAAATCTCACAACATTTAATATTGACGTAAAAGATATACAAATAACAACCGCAACTTTTCTATTGAGTCTGAGGACGGAAGTGTTTATCATAAACAAAAAGTTAAGAAGAAATAAAAGAAAGCGAAATGCCGGCACCAAAATTTGTACATCTGCGCGTTCACACCGCTTATTCCTTGTCTGAGGGGGCGATTCAGGTTCCAAAGCTGATTCACAAACTTCATGACATGGGGATCGGTGCGGTTGCCTTGACCGATACGGCAAATATGTTTGGCGGCAAAGCCATTTCAAAATACGCAAAGGAAGAAGGGATTAAGCCGATTCTCGGCTGCCAGTTTTATCTGCGCAATCCCGACGCCGATGATGTCTTAAAAAGCAAAGGCAAAATTATTGAGCCGGATAAAATTGTTCTGCTCTGCATGAACGCCAAAGGCTACGCCAATATCATGAAGCTGATGAAGCGCGCTTATTTGGATAACCCGAGCAATCTGGAAAAGGCGCAGATAAAACTTTCGGATTTAGAAGAATTAAATGAAGGCCTGATTTGCTTAACCGGCGGCGTTGAGGGGCAAATCGGCCGTTTGCTGCTTGAAGGCCGAAAACAAGAGGCGGAAGAGCTGACCGTCAAATTACAGCAATTATTCGGCGACCGGCTTTATATGGAAATCATGCGTATCGGCCTTGAGAGTGAACGAAAAACCGAGGATGTGTTTATTGATTTGGCCTATAAGTATAATATTCCGCTGGTGGCAACCAATGAGGCTTTTTTCTTTGATGCGGAAATGTATGAGGCGCATGACGCGTTAATATGTATTGCCGCCGGAGAATATGTCGCCAATGAAAACCGCAAAAAATATTCTCCGAACAATCGCCTTAAAACGCCCGAAGAAATGATAGAGCTGTTCAGCGACTTGCCCGAAGCTATCGAAAACACGGTAAAAATTGCGATTCGCTGTAACTTCCTTTCTTCCAAAGTCGACCCTCTGTTACCGATATTTGTCTGCCCCGACGGCATGACTCAAGATGAATATATCGACTTTGCCGCCCGCAAAGGCCTTGATGAACATATGAAAGATTATGTGTATTTTGAGGGCATGACCGCCGAACAAAAAAGAGAAATTGACGAGCGTTATTATGGCCGCTTGGAATATGAGCTGAGCGTTATTAAAAAAATGGGCTTCCCCGGCTATTTCTTAATCGTATCGGACTTCATTCAGTGGTCAAAAACGCATGGCGTTCCGGTTGGCCCCGGACGTGGCTCGGGTGCGGGATCTATTGTGGCTTGGTCGTTGAAAGTAACCGAGCTTGACCCCTTGAAACTGGACTTACTGTTTGAGCGCTTTTTGAATCCGGAACGTGTCAATATGCCGGACTTCGACGTCGACTTCTGTCAGGAAAATCGTTACAAAACGATTGAATATGTGCAAAACAAATATGGCTTTGACCATGTGGCGCAAATTATTACCTATGGTAAATTGCAAGCCAAAAACGTGATTCGCGACGTTGCCCGTGTCATGCAAATGCCTTATGCTCAGGCTGATAAAATTTCCAAGATGATTCCCCCTGGGGTGCAGGGTAAAAACCCGACCTTGCAAGAGTCGTTGGACCAAGTCCCCGAGTTGGAGGAAATGCGCCAAAACGACCCGCAAATAAACAAGCTGTTTGACATCGGTATGAAGCTTGAAGGCCTGTATCGCCAGTCGGGTATGCATGCTGCCGGCGTTGTTATCGGTGACCGCCCGCTTGATGAACTTGTGCCGTTGTATAAAGATCCCAAGGCCGATATGCCGGTCACCCAATATGACATGAAATATGTTGAAGAAACCGGCTTGATAAAGTTCGACTTCTTGGGCTTAAAAACCTTGACCGTGATTAAGCGCGCGGTTGACTGGGTTAAAAAAAGCCAAGGGATAGATTTAGATATTGAAAAAGTTCCCCTCGATGATAAAGAAACTTATGAAATGCTGCAAAGAGGCGAAACCGTCGCCGTCTTCCAGTTTGAATCCGAGGGCATGAAAGACGTCCACCGTCAGATTCGCCCTGACCGATTTGAAGATTTGGTGGCGATTGTGTCGCTCTACCGCCCCGGCCCGATGGATAATATTCCGACCTATATTAAACGTAAGCACGGCGAAGAGGCGATAACTTATCTTCATCCGGCTTTGGCACCGATTCTTGATGAAACCTACGGCATCATGGTCTACCAAGAGCAAGTTATGAAAATTGCACAGGTCTTGGGCGGCTACACGATGGGCGGTGCGGATAAACTCCGCAAAGTCATGGGTAAAAAAATGCGTGACGAAATCCCGAAACAACGCAAAATGTTTACCGAAGGCGCGATAAAGAACGGTATTGACGAAGGCACGGCCACGGCGATATTTGACCAGATGGAAAAGTTTGCGTCTTATGGTTTTAACAAATCGCACGCCGCGGCTTATTCGCTGATTTCTTATCGTACGGCATATTTGAAAGCGCATTTCCCGATAGAGTTCATGTGCGCGGTAATGTCGCTGGATATCACCAACACCGATAAGCTTAAGTTTTATAAAGAAGAAATAAAGAAATTAGGCCATAAAGTTTTACAGCCGGATGTTAATAAATCAGGCTCGGACTTTGTAGTCGAGAATGGTAATATCCGTTACGCGCTGGGAGCGGTTAAGGGCGTGGGTGAGGCCAATATGCGCTCGATTGTGGCCGAACGTGAAAAACATGGTCCTTATAAAGATATCTCTGACTTCATTCACCGCACCGATGCCAAGCAGATTAACCGTCGCCAAATGGAACAGCTGATAAAAGCTGGCGCTTTTGACTGTTTGGATAAAAACCGGGGCAAGCTTTTTGCCAATGTTGAAACGATTATGCGCCATATTAACGCGGCGACGGAGTTAAAAAACAGCGAACAGTCCTCGCTTTTTGGAAATGAAGAATTACATTCCAAAGTCAAACTGGCCGACAAACCCGATTGGCCGGAATTAGAAAAGTTACAGCTTGAAGCCGAGGCCATCGGATTCTATTTGTCGGCACATCCGCTTGATAGTTATAGAGAAGGCATGGAAAAACTCGGGATTAAGAGCAGCACCGAAGTCTTTCATAACATCAAAGTCGGCGACACGATTCGCGCCAAGCTTGCCGGTTGCGTCACCGGCTTCCAAAAGCGCTTAAGCAAAACCGGTAACAAATATGCGATTTTGACCTTGTCAGATAGCAATGACAGCTTTGACATCTTTTTGTTCTCGGAAAACATGGCTAAATATGAAGACGTGATTAACAGCGGTCTTCCGTTATTTGTCAGCTTGACCATCACCAAAGAAGATGAAGAAAAATCGCCTCGCTTAATGGTAAATGCGATTGAAACGCTGGATAAAGCCGTGTCAGAAGTCTCCAATGGTTTAGAGATAAAAATTAATAATGCCGTAGCGGTCAAAGAACTCAAAAATGTTTTAAATCATGATCGCAATGGTAAAAACAAGATATATATAATACCCGAAAGCGATGAGTGGGATTTACGTATTGAGCTCCCCGGCGGATTCGCTTTTAATGATAATGATTTCCTAAGCCGGATTCGCAGTATCCCCGGTATCACCTCAATCAAGGAGCTATAACATGGATAAAGCCGCATTTACTTTGTTTGAAAATACGGACAACAGACCAAAATTTCCATATGGAGAAGGCACTATCGGACCATGGAAAATTTTATTTTCAAACGGGCGGCGTTTTCTGTTTCTTGGAATAATTTTCAGCGCATTATTGAGCTTGATAGCCATAGCAACAGGCAAAGCTTTTGTTTGTAATTACACCATTTATGGACCGGTTAATTTTTATTGTAAAGACGGCAATACTTTATCTCTTTTTTATTTTGCAATAAAACTTTTGATGCTGGCAGCATTCATATATTTGTGGACCAATTATGGCAGTGATAAACTCACGGAAAAGAAAAGTGCTGCAAAGCAAATAGGACTAATCAGCGCAATATTATTGACGATATTTATTGCGATTTTATGCCCGCTGATTTCATTTATGGTCTTATCTGAAAGAGTGCCAAATCCGGATTGGCGAATTGAAGCCATGTTTTTTACTTTTGTATCTGTCGGATTTTTAGTTCCGATAGCAATGATGCGTTGCCTGATGATATTAGGTTTTGCACTGGAAGGAGAAAAGTTTCCGTCTCTTAAGAATGTATGGCAACACAGTTCCGGAAACATGATGAGAATAATCTTCACCTTGTTTACCATAATGCTGGTATATGTTTTTATCTATGGCAATTTTTATGGTAACTTTCGCCGTACGGATGCGGATGTTTTGCCAATAGCCGGTATCGTAATAGAACTGCTTTATAATTTTATAACGCTGTTCTTTTTTACGCTATTTGCAAACAACACCTTGCTGCAAAAACGCTATCTTTACGATGAAAGCGCAACAAAGGACTAACGATATTGGCTTTCAGTCATTCTTTTTATGACATCAAGGTAGTTCTCCGGATTTTTAACCGAAGCGTGATAAGCCAAAGAATAGGTCAATACTAAGAAACCAAACGGATTCGCAATAGCATCTTCACTTTTATTAAAATTAATTTTTGTAAAACCGATACGCAAGGTGGCTCGCCAAATATTAACGGAAGGTAGCCGCTGATCAGGTAATGTATCAATAGTTTTAAACTGAACTTGCCAAAGTCCGCGCGAAAGAGGCCTTGTCCATTCGATCTCAACTCTCCGACGCAGACCTTTTTCGCGAAATTGCATCATATAATATTCCGCATCATTTTTAGCAAAATCAGCATATACGGAGTTAGATGAAAACCAATAAATAGCTGCGCCGGGGCTCCAACGCCGGAGCAATTCATCATAATCATCCGTAATAGTATATCTTTGACGGATATATTCATTAATATGTTGCTCGGCAATCAAATCACCGGCCGGCATATTAACGACCATCGGCTGCACTTGCTCTAACTGGCTAAAATATTTATTAATTTGAAAAAGCTGTGGCGCAACATGAATTTGCGGAAGCATAACATAAATAGAAGAAGCCAGCATCATGTTAATACAAATACTGATGCATGCAAGAATTACAAGGATTCGCGAAGTCCATAAATAACGCCTTTCTGGCATGGCGTTAATATGCACTCTTTCCGGATAATACCCGAGCTGATCAGGGCTTTCTTTTTCCTTAAATTTAAAAATAGTATGAAAGATATCAAACATAACGGGCACACATCCTGCGGTTTAAGAAAAAAACACAATAAGTTTCACATGAAAGTTGAATAAAAGCAAATAAATACTGTTCATGTAGAAATAATTGATATAAATATATCATATAAAAGTATAAAAAGGGTTTAGAAGATGAATAAAAAACTTTTATCGGTAATGGCAATGCTGATTGGTCTTGGAGTCACCGGTTGCGTCAAGCAACAAGAAGTAAAACCGCTGGAAAGCACCCCTCCGACTGAAACGGAAATAGAAACCACGCAGGTTCGCACTATTAAAAAGAACAGCAATCGCCCTGGAACAACAGCTTATTATAGAGACTGGGACGCAGCCATCCGTGTGGATGTTGACTTGCATAACATGTATGAAGCAACACCGACCAAAATCGAGAAGCCGATAGATATGTATTTAGCCATGGCCTTGGCGTTAAAATATAATTACACCAGAAGATTGGCTTCATACCAACAAAGTTTGCTTGATGCCGGTTATCTGCCCTATAATAAAATTCCGGACATTTTAAGCAAGGCCGGCTACCGCAATACCCAAAATTTGGCGAATCTAAACTCTGATTTGAAAGTCGCATGGAATGCCCTTGATTTAAGTTCTCTGTACCTGTTTAAAGGAAACCCTCAGTATAATGCAGAACTCAATTTTCAAGAAAACCGCAAAGTTATGCATAACATTATGCAAGAAGCCAGAAACCTGTATTGGAGAGCCTTAGCAGCGCAAAGATTGATTCCTGTCATGGATGAAATGATAGAGGTCTTAACGCTCGAAGTTGATGAAATGAACATCAAAAGCAAAGAGCTTGCAGCACAGGGACAAAGCTTGAGCAGCGAGGCGCTGGTAAATAAAAGAGACTATATGGAAGCCATTAAAAAGACCGCAGACTTAAAGCATAATTTAGAGGATTCGGAGATTAAATTAGCTTCGTTTATGGGTTTTCATCCTAATACGGAACTCAAACTCGTTGGTTCGGAATATGGCAACTTCGCTTTGCCGGAAATCAAACAGAACCTGGCCGATTTAGAGTGGCTGGCCTTGACATCTCGTCCTGAGCTGAGAGCTTTTGATATCGGAAGCAATATTGATGATTTGAAGATTCAAATAAAAGAGCTTCAGGATACGGACGTAGTATCTTATAAATCCAATCCTGCTTACTACAACGAGAAATGGGGCAAGGCAGCTCAAGAAATTACCATCGAAGTTTTTGAAGACGCCAAAAAAGCCTCAGCTAATGACTTAAAGACGCTTCGTCGCGAAAGAGCCACCGAGATTGTCTTAAGCCAGCTTTATGTGGCTTGGGCACAATATATGTCGGCAATAGAAGCATATGAAATCAGAAAAGAAATTGCCAATACCTCAGAAGATATTGCCGAAGACGTTACCATAAGTCTGGGCTCTTATGCCGATAAAAGCAAACTTGAGGCCGCACGTGCTATAGATGATGAAGTAAAAGCTTTCTTGGCCTATGCAGATGTTCAAGATGCTCTGGGAAATTTATATGCCTCAATCGGCTTGGATGCACTGCCTTATGATATGTATAAGGCCAAAGCGTCAACCATTGCCTTAACCTTAAAAGATACCTTAAAGCTTTGGCAGCAAGGCAAATTCCAAGCAGAAGATATGCCAGCCAAACCGATAATGCCGAGCAAACGTCCTGCCATTAATTTGACATCACCAAATATTTTGCCGGATATTGAGGTTCAAACTGGTGAAAGATTCAGTGTTACTTTGCCGCCGTCAGTCTTTGATCGCCTTAACTTAAAAGGTAGGGTAACAACTTCTGCTGCTTTAGACGATGGTTCACCGCTGCCAGAATGGATAAGCTATGATGAAGAGAGCTATACCATAAGCGGAGTCGGTATGCCCTCAAATGTTGGTGAACAGAGAATCAAAATTTATGTAACGGATGAGGGTGGAAATGTCGGTTATATAACATTTAGTGTTAAGCTTGATGAATATTATTCACCATCTATGGAAGTTAGGGGCTTGACCAGAGGTCGCAGCGCTGAAGTATTTAAACGTTGCACTGGAGAAAGCTGTTCGGATTCGAATTTTGGAACAGAATAAAGAATCCACTAAAATCAAAGAGAAGCAGCCATTGAAAATGGCTGCTTTTTTGTTGTGCTTAAAGTCCTGCGCGATTCGATTCTGAAAAATATAATTGCTAACCGACATGGGGATAAGTCTGGGGATATTAACTAATTTGTATCACTTTGAAAAATAACAAAAAAATAAAAGTCCCTAGCTTTATCCACCAGTGCAAAATTTAAATTTGTATGAATTATAATAAGATAAAAGAGTCAAGCGCATTTTAAATTTTTTAGGGCTTGTTTATCTAGGATAAATAAGGTCTTATAAGGATATTAAAGATCAAAAGATAACCAAGAAAAAATTTTTCTGTGCATACAATATATAGATTGTTTACTTTTATTTAACACAATATATTGTATAGATGTTGTCAGAACAAAAGACACATAACTAACGAATTGAAACTAAAGATTAAATGAAGGAAAGCTTGTTCGAAATGTCTGAAACTAACTACTCTGTTCCTCCGGTTGCAAATAAGGAGATAAAAATTGAAAGCGTTACCAAACGTGATGGCACACTGGCACCGTTTGACAGCAATAAGATTTATAATGCAATATTAAAAGCCGGCACTTCTACCGGAGAATTTACTGAGCAAGAAGCTTGGTTATTGACAGCTCAGGTTTTAAAGGTTCTTGAGCACAAATTTGCAGAGTCTCTTCCGACAATTGAAAACATCCAAGATGTCGTAGAACAAGTTTTAATTTCAGCTAACTATTTTGCAACAGCAAAGGCCTACATTTTGTATCGTGACCAGCGTCAACGCACCAGAAACGACAAGAAGGTCATGGTCGATGTTGAAAGCTCAATCAATGAATATCTTGAAAGACTGGACTGGCGTGTTAATGCAAATGCCAATCAGGGATATTCAAACGGTGGCTTGATTTTGAATGTTTCAGGCAAAGTCACCGCAAACTATTGGCTCAGCCACGTATATCCGTCAAATGTCGGAGAAGCTCACCGCAATGGAGATATCCATATTCACGATTTGGATATGTTAGCCGCTTATTGCGCAGGCTGGTCTTTAAAAAATCTTCTTCATGAAGGTTTCAACGGTGTTCCCGGAAAAACGGAAGCAGGTCCAGCTAAGCACTTGTCTTCTGCTGTTGGTCAAATGGTCAACTTCATGGGAACTTTGCAAAATGAATGGGCCGGTGCTCAGGCATTCTCTTCAGTAGATACTTATCTTGCCCCATATATTCGCAAAGACAATTTGTCTTATGACGAAGTTGAACAATGCATTCAGGAATTAATTTATAACTTAAATATTCCATCTCGCTGGGGTTCTCAAACACCATTTACTAACTTCACTTTTGACTGGGTATGCCCTGAAGATTTGCGCGATAAGCATCCCTTAATTGCCGGTGAAGAACAACCATTCACCTATGGCGATTTGAAGGAAGAAATGCACATGATTAATAAAGCCTACATCACGGTTATGATGAGAGGCGATATTAAAGGCCGCCCATTCACCTTCCCGATTCCGACTTATAACATGACACCGGACTTCCCATGGGAAGATGATAACACAGAATTGTTGTTTGAAATGACCGCAAAATATGGTTTGCCTTATTTCCAAAACTTCATCAATTCGGTTTTGAAACCCGGCCAGATTCGTTCAATGTGCTGCCGTTTGCAACTTGACTTAAGAGAGCTTTTGGCTAGAGGAAACGGCTTGTTCGGCTCGGCAGAACAAACAGGTTCAATCGGTGTTGTCACAATTAACTGCGCTCGTTTGGGTTATGTTTACAAAGGTGACGAACATGGATTATATGGCCGCATTGATGAGTTGATGGATATTGCACGCACTTCGTTGGAAATCAAGAGAAAAGTTATTCAGCGCTTGATTGATGGCGGCTTGTTCCCATTCACCAAGAGATATCTGGGAACCTTGAGAAACCACTTCTCAACCATCGGTGTAAACGGCATTAACGAAATGATTCGCAACTTCACCAATGACGAACACAATATTGCCGATGCTTGGGGACAAGACTTTGCGGTTAAGTTCTTAGATTACATCCGTGCCAAATTGGTCAAAATTCAGGAAGAAACAGGCAACATGTACAATCTTGAAGCCACACCGGCCGAGAGTGCAACCACCCGTTTTGCCCGTGAAGACAAGAAAAGATTTAAAGATATTATCCAAGCCGGAACCAAAGAGAATCCGTACTATACAAACTCTTCACAACTTCCGGTCGGATATACCGATGACCCGTTTGAAGCCCTTGACCTTCAGTCAACCTTACAAACAAAATATACGGGAGGAACAGTACTTCACCTGTATATGGGTCAAAGAATTTCATCAGCGAAAGTTTGCCGCGATTTGGTAAGAAGAGTCCTCACAAACTATCGTTTACCCTATATCACGATAACTCCGACATTTTCCATTTGCCCAAAGCATGGATATATATCCGGAGAACACAAGTTCTGCCCGATTTGTGATGAAGAAAAGAAGGCAGAAAAAAGACTGGCAGCATCCAGAAAAGATGTCGCTTAAACAACAAGGTTAATTAATTTATTTTTGGAGAACAGAAATGACAACTATCAATTTTGACGATGTTAAATTAAATGATGAAGAAAGACAGCCTTGCGAAGTATGGACCAGAGTAATGGGATATTTTCGTCCGGTGTCTGAGTTCAACGTCGGTAAAAAATCAGAGTTTTATTCTCGTAAATGCTTCTGCGAAAGCAAAGCGGTGATTAACCTTGAAAGCTATGATATCGCGGCAGAATAATTCATTAGTAAAAGAGAGAGGCCGGATTACAGAAACTGTAATCCGGTTTTTCATTAAACGGGGAGAGGGAAGAGATGATAAATATCGCAGGGGTTGAAACTTTTAGTATGGTCGATTACCCAGGGCAAATGAGTGCTGTAATATTTATGCAAGGTTGCCCATGGAGATGCCCCTTTTGCCACAACGGAGAACTTCAAAAAATAGGCAAAGAAAACGGATTCGAATGGGAAAAATTCACAAAATTTTTAGAAGAGAGAAAAGGAAAATTAGACGCCGTAGTGTTTAGCGGTGGCGAGCCTTTAGTACAAGAAAATGTTGTTGACGCCATTAAAGAGGTTAAAGCCATGGACTGTTATAAAATAGGTCTGCACACCGGCGGCTACCGCCCGAAGGTTTTTGAAAAAATTTTGCCTGAGGTTAACTGGGTTGGCTTTGATATTAAGGCTCCGTTTGAAAAAGAAAAATATCAATCAATAACCGGACCGGATAATTTGGAGCAAGTCAAAGAGAGTCTGCAAATATTAATAAATTCGGGCAAAGATTTTGAATGCCGCACCACCTGCGACCCTCGCCATTTAAGCCTTGATGATATCAGGAAAATAGGCGATTCTTTGGCTCAAATGGGAGTAAAGGAATATTACTTGCAAAAATATCGCCCGATAGAAAGCGATAAGACTACCAGCGACAGCGCCTGCGAACAGTTTTTTGAAGATAAAGAACTTATCTCTCGCTTAAAAGGACAGTTTGAAAAGTTTGATATCAGAAAATAAAAAAGAATTGATTTTTGTCTATTTGTATGGTAGTATCAAAACAAGTAATGTGCAAAAAGTCCATAGGAGGAAGCAATGGCTAATATTTATTACAAAGAAAATAAAATAACATCTCAAAATATAGATGATTTCAAAAATTTCATTGCTCAGACAGCTCAGCAAAATAAAGAAAATCCAAAATTAGCATCAAGGATTTCAGGAGTTGAACTTTCCGAAGGTGTTGCTCTGAAAGACTTTTTCTCCAAAGATATGTCCGACGAATATAAAAAAGAAACAGAAATAACTTTAGCTCGCGCTTTATCCGATAAATGTTCTCCAGAACACAGGCAGCAGCTTTTAGAGATGATAAACACCAATCCGCAATTTGTTGGACGAGTCTTTTCTATTGCCGGAAATGCTCATAATTCAAATTATTCTTATCTTATGGATGGTCTGAGAGAAAGAACAATTGGTGAAAACTTAAAGCTTTATGATGGTCTGCTAAAAAGTGACTATAAAGATTTTTGGCATATGGAAGGCAAGCCTCAACCGATTAAACATTTAACACCGGAACAAAAGCAAATTATTTCGGGGTGGAGCAATCTAGACAAGCGTGCATCTGATAAAGCAGATTTAGCCTCTGTTTATATAAGAGATTTATTAGAAAGTGGTATCTTGTTGAATTGTGACAACCTTCCGCCCGTGGTAAGAAAACAAGTTAATGAATATGCTTTAGAGGCAAATTGGCAAAAATATAGCTGGTCTAATTTAGACAGCCAGTTTATGGATAAAGAATTTTTAACTAAACTTTTCAAAAAAATGGATATTGAGACTCCTCGCAATATAATATCACCGGAAGCTAAAAATCAAAAAGAAAAAAATGCAGAAATAAACCCCACATATTATACAAATGTACGTGATGCACTTTTAAGAGAGGCAGAAAATTCGCAAAAATACGATGCTTCAAATTACGGCAAAGAAATGACTTTGAATAAAAGATATTTGTCTGTTGTCAAAGAAATAAAAGGCCAGTCGTATAATGTGGAAAAGAATAGAGCATCTGTTTTGTTTGATGTTTTTAGAAAAACGGCGCAACAGGACATCATTGCCGGTCGAGCAGCCGAATTAGATGCATTGGCATTGAATGTAGTTTTGATTGCAGACAAGGATAATTACTATATCAGAAAAATACCGGCAGAAGTCATCCAAAGAGAAAAGCTTGATATAACGTCACGGCAAAGAGAAATTTTAGGCGTTTCACAAGTAAATAAGATGGCCGATTATAACGCCGCATCATTTGCGGAGCAGGCTGCCGCTTCAAAAACCTTAAATCGAGCAGAAAAAGACAAAGTGTCAAGCGCTTTAGATGAAATGATCTCTATAGGAACATCAAAATTACAATCAGACAAACAAAAACTTGAAGAAAGAAGTATCGATTTTAATAAATTGCATGAATTAGCCAATGAATACAATGAAGTCTTTGCCGCAAAACAGACAATACAAGAAATACAACAGCTTTATAGCAGAATTTTGTCTTTTTTGAAAGACGGCAAGCCCAATACCCAAGAAAAAGATATTGTCGATATGAAACAAGTAGAAAAAGTTGTTTCTGATGTGTTAGCCGGAAAGTCAGCACAAATGACTTTCCCGGAGCAAAAAAGTCTACCGCTTTTGTTTGGCCGCAAGGAAGAAGAACAAAGACGTCAACAGTTAGACAGAGCCATTCGGGATTTCAATGAAGGCCTTAAGAATGTCAATGCTAACAGAGAAGAACTCAAACAATATTCAGGAAGTATACTGAGCTCAGAAACTCTAGAAAAGGCTGCGCTCAAAGAACAAGAAACAAAACAAAAAAATAACCAAATAAGCAAACAGATAAGCCTAAAATGGAAAAATCAAGATATAGATGAATATAAAATAAAACCAGCAGAAGATATATTGAATAGAATGGAAGAAGCCAAAGGCAAAATCTTACAAAGAAAGCAACAAATACAAGATTTAGCCAAAGAAAATATGTCGACTGATGGTGAAAAGCTTGAGGATGTAAGCCAGTTACAGGGCGAAGAAAAACACAAAGCCCGCGCATCCAATAAAGCCAAAGGCAAGGATAAATTGGCAGAGAAAGAAAGAATCTCTAAAGACGGCAAAGAATCTCTTACTGCCATAAGAGCTAAGAAATTAGAAGATATAAAGTATAATAGATAAAAACAAAAGCTTAGGATGAACCTAAGCTTTTTTCTTAAAAGAGCGCTTTTTAGCGGAAGCTGGCAGAAGAGGAAAGTCGATTCCGCGAGCCTTGCTGAATTTTTTCTTGCCATCAAATTTTTTCTGAGAAGAATAAAATTCGGCAGATTTATTTTTCCGAGCAAATTTTGACGGCTTACTGACCGGTCGCGCCTCCGATTCTGCGCGGTCTTCAAGCAAAACAGCCTTGCGCTCTTTAACCATAACATCAACCTTGTCCATTTTTTTCATAGCGGCAAGACGAGCCTTGTTGACTGAGAAGCCGAAACTTCCGAGATTGCGCCCGAGTGTGTAATAATGCCCGTGAGCAAAAGCGATAAGTCCGGTTTTTTCCAGCCAAAACTTGCCGGATGCATCAATATATTTATCATCAACATCAACTGCCACAATTTCAGCCAAAAACATATCATGCGAACCATAGGGCTTAATCTCAAGAACACGACATTCAACCGAAATCGGACATTCTTCAATTTGCGGCGCCTCGATGTGTGATGACGCAATCGGGGTTAAGCCGGTTTCTTTAAACTTATCCGTATCGCGACCGGATTTCACACCGCAAAAATCTACGGCGGAAACCATATTCAGCGTCGGCAGATTAATCACAAAATTTTTTGTTTTGGAGATAATTTCGTGTGAAAGACGAGAAGGACGGATAGAAACATAAGTCATCGGCGGTTCAGAATTGATGATACCGGTCCAAGCCGCAGTCATCACATTTGGTTTTTCAACCGTTCCGCAAGAAATAAGAGCCGGCGGCACCGGATAAACCATCGTTCCGGCCTTCCAAGAAATCTTAGCCATAACAAAAATCCTTTTCTTCTGAAATTAATAATAGGGAAGTATAACCAAACAAGGTTTTTATTTTGTTAAGAAAAACAAAATTAAATCGGATAATGATAAAACCAAGCACTGACAACAAAGAGCAAGCCAAGCGGTAATACAACTTTTTCAAAAGGAAAATGAGCATGACCGCCATTGCGCAATTTCATCCACTGATAAAATTTTTGAGAATAAATATAAATCAACATACCGAGAATGGCGCTGAATAAAATAGGATCAAGATAAAACACATTCCAAATAATCACCGGAGAATAAGGCGTTTCAGACAGATAGATAAAGCCAATCATTCCGACAGAAGCAGCAATAAGCAAAAAGTCACGAGCAAAAAAATTCCAATGCCGTTTTTCACAAAACAGAATAGACCAGTATCCGAGCAAAGTGAACAATGCACCGGCCCAAAGTCCGACGACAGCATCAGGAACACCGAGCTCCCGAGCAACTCCGAGCGATGCACCGATAGCGATAGTGCAAACACTGCACGCCGGATTCGCATAAGCCGAAAAAGAAAAAACAAAACACAATAACAAAATAAGGAAAAACATATTACGACTCCAATATATATAACAAACTATATATAGTATAAATCATATATATTGAAATTGTCAAATATTATTTTATCGAATCCAATTTGGGAAAAGGATTTGACAAAACGCTTTACTTTTTCGAAAATTTGGTATATAAAGAAACTAAACCAATTATTATTATTAAATTAAAAAATAAATGTATGGAAAATTTACAGCAAATCCGCGAGAATTATGAAAAAGTTTATGGCAGAACGAGCCCAGTAGCTGAAGTTTGCATTTTGCAGTCCAGATATATCTATGATATGCCGGAATACAAAGGTTGCCACTTAAGTGGCGATGAAATAACCTTTATGTTCACAGCTCCATTGTCGGTAGATTTGGACGGCCTTATAGAAATGCAATTCCGCAATCGTTTATCGCGCAAGATTGACTTTATGACTGATGGCTGCAAATTTACAGTCTTCATTAGTGACAATCCGGAAGAGCGGGGCGAATATTTAACCTCTGTTATAATTCTGGACACATACTTCCGACGAAAACAGCCCTCTATGAGAACTCTTGTCGAATACAGAGTCTACTGTACAGGCAAAGATTGGCGCAATCCTGCGCTGGTTGAACAAGAACTCAAAAAAATTTATGAAAGTAAGGCATAAGCTTTAATAACTTTTTACCCCGTATCACATTGATTCGGGGTTTTTTATGCTTAAGTGGCACAATAGCCTCTGTGGGTTGTTTTTTGTCGGGGTTGATTTTTTTACAAGAACGGAGTAGCTTTCTATCATAAACGTACTTTATCGAAAGATATTTCTATGAAAAAAATTTCTCTTATCGGCTGCGGCCGCTGGGGAACCTTCCTCGGGTGGTATGCAGCAAAATATTGCGGTTTTGATGTTGATATGTATGATATCCCGACATCACCAAACTTTATTGAACTGCGTGACACGCGCAAAAATCCTTATCTGACTTTGTTGGATAATATGGAGCTGCACGACAATCTTCCGGCAGTCTTGAAAAATGATACAATAATAGTTTCAATCGGTTGCCAATATTTCAGAGGCCTGTGCAAAGAGCTTAATCAGTACGACCTGAGTGGAAAATATTTTCTGCTGGCCATGAAGGGCTTGGAAGAAGACAGCGCCAAATATATGCATCAGATTATGCGAGAAGAGATTAAACAGCCGATTCACATCGCAGTTTTGGCTGGCCCTGGGCATGTTCAAGACTATACCAAAGGCGTTCCCTCCTGTGTGGTGGTCGATTCTGATGAGCCCGAAACCAAGGACTATTTCATCAAAAATCTTTCGAGCGAACTTATCCGCTTTTACTATGGCGCAGACTTAATCGGAAATCAAATCGGCGCCGCCATGAAAAATGTAATCGGCGTTGCCGCCGGCATTCTTGACGGACTGGAATGGTATGGCTTAAAAGGCGCTTTAATGGCGCGAGCACCGATAGAGGTCGGGCGCTTTATCAAGCATTTTCATGGCAATCCGCAAACAGCATACGGCTTAGCGCATCTGGGTGATTATGAGGCAACTTTATTTTCAAAATACAGCCATAACCGCACCTTTGGCGAAAAATTTGCTCGTGGTGAAGACTTTGGCAAACTGGCCGAAGGCGTGCCAACCTTAAAAGCAGTTAAAATTATTGCCGATAAAGAAAATATTGATATGCCGATTTGTCAGGCGCTATATAAAGTTGTTTATGAACACGCCGACATCAAAGAAACGATTCGGCAGATGTTCTCACGCAATATCAAACAAGAATTTGAAAATTGGGATTAAAGAAAGATGACACAGATTATCAGTCGACTTATCGCAACTGTCTTTGGCGTCGGATATGCGCCAAAAGCCTCGGGAACTTTCGGATCACTAGTGGCGCTGCCGATTGTATGGTTGTTGCATTATTATCATGCAGATGCTTATACGATGTTGGCTTTAGCTATAATCATCTTTTTTGCAGGTGTCTGGGCCACCCATAAAATCATTGCCAATCAAAAAGATAAAGATCCGTCCATCGTGGTGGTTGATGAGGTTGTCGGACAAATGATAAGCTTCGGACTGGTGTGGTCTCATTTGGGCGCTCCTTTTGCTCCGGCGCTTTATATTTGTGCCTTTGCTCTATTTCGCCTGTTTGATATTTTCAAAATAGGACCGGTAAAGTTTTTTGACCGCAAAGTGCATAATGCTTGGGGGGTTATGCTTGATGATGTGTTTGCGGGAATTATTGCTGCCGCTGTTCTTTACTTAGGGCTAACGGCGATTTTAGCTCTGTGATAACAGCGCTGTCTGCTCTAGTAGAATATGCGGAATAAGTCGCTTAGCAATAAGCTGCGCCTGCGGATTAATTTTGCTAACAAAAAAGCGCCGTTTTTGATTTTTACCGAGTTTTGATTCGATTTCAGGATGGCGCTTCAGATAATCAGCAAGCTTTTCGCCCATAAATTCATCTTGAGAGATAATGTGGCAGTTTGACAAAATCTTTCGGGCGTAGTTTTTGATTAACGGATAATGCGTGCAGCCCAAAATCAGACTTTCAGCATTTTTTAAGGGCAACAGATAGTCTTCCAAAACTTTTTCCATATTAGAAAAATCATTAGATTCAATAAGCGGCACAATCTGCGGCGTCGCTTGCTCGGCAACCGAGATGTTCGGATTTATTTTTTTTAGCTCGGTTTGATAAATGTGAGATTCTACCGTTGCCTTGGTCGCAATCACACCGATATGATTTTCCCCGCCGGCAAGAGCTACTTCAACTGTCGGAATAATTACGCCGAGAACTTTAACCTCCGGCGCTTCGGAAGGAATAAATTTTTGCTGAATATAACGCAAACAAATCGAGGTTGCGGTATTGCAGGCAATAATAATCAACTTGCAGTCATGCTTAATCAGCCATCTCATGGCATCAAGCGTATATTTAAGTATTCTGCCCGATGTTTTTTCGCCATAAGGCAAATGCGCCGTGTCCCCCAAATACAGATAATCATATTGGGGCAGGGCGTCGATAAATGCTTTTGTAATCACCAAGCCTCCAAGACCGGAATCAAAAACACCGATTTTCATGCTTTTTCCTCATAATTTCAAACCTTTTGCGATTTAATCATAAACAATTTTTGTTTGCAAGAGCAAAGCCGAAATAAAAAAAAGAACAAAATATGAACTTTTTGTTCTTGACTTTAAATTCTGAGGTTGTTATAAAGAACACATAAGAACAAAACAAGTACAAAAACGGAGGTTATCATGCGTAAAATAAACATCATTCTTTACTTTGTCTTATACGGAACAACTTCACTCGCCGTCTGCCTTTAATAAAAAATCACACTATTGAAAAAAAGTGCTTGCATTTGTCTTGAAAATAAGATAGAAAAGTTTTGCACTTCGGGTGTGTAGCTCAGGTGGTTAGAGCGCTACGTTGACATCGTAGAGGTCACAAGTTCGAGTCTTGTCACTCCCACCAATTCAGGCCGTTTCATTTTGAAACGGCTTTTTTATAGTATAATCAAGAAAAACTATTTAATTCTATCAAAACAAAAATATAATTTATTAGCAATTATAGCAAATTTAAGTTTATAAATCATATTTTGGATGTAAATGACACTTCTTACATTTGAGGAATAATACACGGTTTCATTGTTACATCCTATAACGATTTTTCCACTTGTTTGATTGCTTGGTTCATCGTCAAAGTATGGGGCAGAGAGTAAAAATTATAAAAAAGTATCATAATCACAACACCAAATTAAAAATAAATTAAGCACATAAAATACGG
>CASFMW010000017.1 GCA_949295935.1 uncultured Pseudomonadota bacterium
TTCTCCTTTAATGTAAGTTTAACAAAAAAATTCCCCTTTGAATATTTTTTTTCAAAGGGGATTTTCTTTTTTCCTCCACTTTCTGGGGTACAGATCAAAAAAAAACTGAGGGATTTTTTTTAAGCCAACAGCTCATCAATAAAGGGCGGTAGAGTTTCTCCGGCCTTTCCGAATATATGATGGTCAAAGTAAAAATTATTTGAGGTCTTTTCAAGATTAAATTCATAGGTCTCAGCACCATAGAGCTTTGCCGTCTGCACAAAAGCCGCAGCCGGAAAAACCACACCGGATGTACCGACGGAAATAAACAAATCGCAAGAAGCCAAAATCCGCTCAACCTTGTCCATATAAAGCAGATTTTCGCCAAAGAAGACAATGTTTGGCTTCATCATACCGGCAACCGAGCATTGTGGGCAAACTGTTTCGGTTGTTACGTCGTTCCATGTTTCTAAAACATGACCACAGTTCAGGCAAACGGCTTGATTGATTTGTCCATGAATATGATTAATATTGCGTGACTTTGCCTTCTCATGCAAGGTATCAACATTTTGTGTAATGATAGAAACAGGAGTAGGATAATTGTCTTGCAACTTTGTCAGTGCCAAGTGAGCCGGATTAGGCTTTGCAGCAAGAAGTTCCGGCTTCATCTGGTTATAAAAGTCATGAACAAATTCCGGATTACGCTGAAAGGCTTCGATTGTAGCCACATCTTCAACGCGGTGATTGTTCCACAAGCCGTTAGAGCTTCTAAAGGTAGCTAAGCCCGATTCGGCAGAAATTCCTGCTCCGGTCAAAACCACAATGCTTTTATATTTTTTATCCATATCATGCCTCCAAATTTTCAAACCACAATACAATAAAGAGGATAAAATATCAACAGCAGTTGAATAATAAAATAATATCATATAAAAAAGACTAAGGAAGGATTATGCGGATGAAAAAGCTTTTTTACTATAGTACGATTTTTAGCCTTTTGAGTGCGGCAAATGCCTATGCCGTTCCCAATCGCGTCTATGTGGGAACAGATTTTATTTATGACTTTAATAAAGTTGACGGAGGTCCCAGCTTTTCGAATATAAATCCTCCGGTTAGTCAGATGGTTGACGCACCGGACAGCATGGTTAATGCTGCGATTAATGCCGGCTATAATTTTAGCGAAAATTTTGGTGTTGAAGTATTTTATCAAGCCTCTGGAACACATGATAAAACCTATGATAATATTGCCAGCCTTAACTCTCAGTTGAGTGCAGAAACATCATATCAGGCCTATGGTCTGGATATGATGGCCTATATAAAATCAACAGATAAGGTTGATTGGCTGCTCTCAGCCGGTGTAGCACAATATAATTTTGAAACAGAATTTAAATATTCAGCCGGTGGTATTGAGAAGAAAGTTACGGAAAAAGACGATTCTATCGGCTTGAGATTAGGCGCCGGTTTCCAAATTAATTTTGATGACTATATCTCATTCCGAGCCATGTATCGCTACATTTTTGCCGACATCCCCGGAATAGATAAAATGCAAGAAATATTGGTAGGTGTCCGCATTGGTTTTGATCCGTTTTATTACTAGAGGATAAAATGAAAATCGGTATTATCGCGGCAATGAGCAAAGAGATTGAGCTTCTGCAGGGCTTAATTTCAGAAACTGAGAAAAGCTCAATCGGCGGAAGTTTGTTTTACCATGGCAGATTAAGTGAAAATGAATTAATAATCGGTCAGTGCGGAATAGGAAAAGTCTGTGCCGCTGTAGGCGCTCTTGAATTAATAAAAAACTATCATCCTGATGTGTTGATAAACACGGGGGCCGCCGGCGGTATTGGCCAAAATCTGAAAGTAAAAGATATTGTAGTTGCCGATAAAATAGGGTATTACGACGTTTATTGCGGAGAAGAAGAAGGTCACTTGCAGGGCTTTCCGCAATATTTTGAAACAGATTCTTTATGGCGAAAAAAAGCAGAACAATCAGGCGCTGTTCCTGTAATGATTGCCAGCGGTGATCGTTTTATAACCAAAGCAGATGAAGTTGCCCATATCAAAGATATTTATCCGCAGGCCGCCGCTGTTGATATGGAATCTGCGGCAATCGCCCAAGTTTGTTTAATGTATAATGTTCCGTTTTTGAGCCTTAGAATTATCAGTGACACTCCGGGCATTAAAAATCATAACACACAATATGAAAACTTTTGGGCCGAGGCCGGACAACATTCTTTTGAAATTGTCAAAAAAATCATAGGATAATCAACCATGAAAACAGTTGCCGCTGGAATAGTGATGTATAACGGCAAAATATTAATTGCCCAAAGAATACATGGAAAATCCCTTGCCTATAAATGGGAATTCCCTGGAGGAAAGCTCGAAGCCGAAGAAACCTTAGCAGAATGCTTAAAAAGAGAATTGCAAGAAGAACTTCATCTTGATGTAAACGTTAAAGATTTTTTCATGGAAACCCGTTATAATTACGGAGAATTCAGCATATCATTAAATGCTTTTTGGGCAGAAAGCCAAACAGATAAAATTGATTATATGGATTCGCACGAACAAATCAAATGGATATCGCCGCAAGAACTGAAAGATTACGATTTCGCACCGGCGGATAAAGAAATTATTAAGGGATTGAAAAAATTTTTTAATCTTGAGAAATAAGAAACGGAAAAAGCTTTTCTTGAAAAAACTAAAAAACAAGATTAAATTATTAAGCAAGATTACCTCATAATATTAAAAAAGGAGAGCGTAAACAGTGCTGTCTTGCCAAGTTTTAACCGGAGAAGTCAAAGTCATTTTGGAGGGTAATCTCTGTTCTTATGATAACGAGGCAGAGAAGGCGCAAATTTATGCTACCATCGCCGAACAAAAAAAATCAAAAATAAGCTTTGATGCAAAAAAACTAACCGACTGGGATTCAACGACGGTTGGTTTTCTTTATAAATTATCCAAAGGCCGAAAAGAAATAGACGTCACTTCTCTGCCCAAAGATTTGGCTCATTTGCTCCAGCTTGCCTTAAAAGTTGACCGTAAACCGCCGGAAGCCAAGGACGAAAAACAAGACTTTTTTGAAAAAGTCGGTGAAAACAGTATAAAGAGCTATAAAAGCTTTTGCCAAGGTGTAAGCTTTATCAAAGATAGCATGAAATCCATGCTGAGACTGCTTAGTGGTCGCGCTATCATGAGAAAAGTAGACTTCCTCTTTGCACTGGAAGGATGTAGCTATCAAGCTGTTGGCATCATTTCCTTGATAAGCTTTATGGTAGGACTGATACTGGCCTTTGTCGGTGCTATACAAATGCAAACTTTTGGTGTCGAGATATATGTTTCAAGCTTAGTCGCCATTGCCATGACCAGAATAATGGGGGCTATTATGGCCGGAATAGTCATGTCAGGCAGAACCGGAGCATCTTATGCCGCCACAATTGGCACCATGCAGGTTAATGAAGAAGTTGATGCCCTGCGCACCATGGGGATTCCGATAACAGATTTTTTAGTATTACCGCGCATTTCTGCTTTGATGATAACCATGCCGTTTTTAACCATGCTCTCAGACCTGATGGGGATGATCGGCGGCGCCGTCGTCGGAACGGTTATGCTGGGTTTTTCTATTGATGAATATTGGCAGTACACCGAAAAAGCCCTAAAGATGAGTAACTTTTTGCTCGGAATTCTGCATGGCTTTGTCTATGGCTATATTATTGCTTTGTGCGGATGCTATTATGGTGTACATTGCGGCAGAAATGCTGACAGTGTCGGTGTTGCAACGACTAAAGCCGTTGTCGCCTCAATTGTTTGGATGATAGTTATTACCGGTATTTTGACGGTTATCATAGAGGAGGCCGGCGCATGATTGCAGAGCCCAAAAATATTATCGAAGCAACAGACTTGAGCTTTGGCTATGGCGATTTTATGCTGATGAAAAATATCAGCTTTGCTGTGAAAGAACACGATATCTTTGTGATTATGGGCGGCTCAGGCTGCGGCAAGTCAACTTTGCTTCATATCCTAACCGGATTAAAAAAGGCAGCAAGCGGTCGCATCAAAATAGACGGCAAAAATTTATGGACTTCAGATCAAACTTTGCGCAAAGATATTATGACTGATTGCGGCATATTATATCAAAGCGGAGCATTGTTCAGCTCCATGACTTTGGCCGAAAACATTGCAATGCCGCTACAGCAATATACAGATTACTCTTCAAGCCTGATAAAAGAACTTGTATCACTAAAATTGGCGCTAGTTGGCTTGGCCGGGTTTGAAAATTTTTATCCATCAGAGATAAGCGGCGGTATGAAAAAAAGAGCCGGATTGGCAAGAGCTTTAGCCCTAGATCCCAAGATAGTATATTGTGATGAACCTTCAGCCGGTCTTGACCCGATAAGCTCCCACTTGCTTGATGATTTATTTATCGAACTGAACCAAAGTCTGGGAACAACTTTTGTAATCGTCAGCCATGAATTACCGTCAATTTTTGCTGTAGCAAATAATTCCGTTTATCTGGATGCGGAAACCAAAAGCATAAAAGGCAGCGGCGATCCTAAAGAGCTTTTGAAAAATCCGCCAAATGAAAAAGTCAAAGAATTTTTAACGCGAGGAGAAAATATCCATGCCTAGAAAGCCAAATACCAAGATGATAGGCTTGTTTGTCGTAACCGGTATTGCTGCGGTTATTATCATTTTAGCCAGCTATATCAGTGCAAACATTATGCCGAATAAAAGAGATACGGTTGTTATGTATTTTGATGAATCCGTCAGAGGGTTAAACGTTGGCTCGTCTGTAGTTTTCAATGGAGTGGAAATCGGAAAAATCTCAAAAATAGAGTTAATCACGAATAGCGATGATACAAGCTTTCGCATACCGGTATATGCAACCCTGACCGAATACAAAAGCAGCTTATCCCGCAAAAGCTATCATAGCAGAAAAGAACTGCTGAATAAGCTGATTGAAAAAGGGCTGAGAGCACGGCTTGGAATACAAAATTACATTACAGGACAGCTTATTGTTGAATTGGTAATATTGCCCGATAGCCCGATTGTGCTAAAATATCAGGGCGAAAATAATGATGTCTTAGAGATACCGACAGTTTTATCGCCGATAAAAGAAATTTCGCAGGACTTATCAAAGGTTCAAGTCAGTGCTTTGGTTGCAAGCTTTAATGGGGTCCTGACAAAACTAAATCAAGAATTGCCCAATATTTTACCTCAAGTCAGCAAAACATTTCAAGGCACGAGCGACCTTGTTGCGACCAATGCTCAGGCAATTAAAGCAACCATAAAAAATTTGAATGACGCCGCAGTCAGCGTAAAACGGGCAGGAGACTCTCTCCGTAATTTGACGGATTATTTAGAGCGTCATCCGGAATCTATCGTCAGAGGAAAGGAGAAATAAATGATAAAAAAATGGAGACAAGCAGCCCTCGCGGGAGCAATGATGGCGCTGAGCGGATGCTTTGGCGGCTATAGCCCAAACTCAACATTTTACACTTTGAGCACCCCGATGGAGGTTCAGGCTCTTTCTCAAAAAACATTTGACATTCAGATAGAAAAAATTGAGCTTGCAGACTATCTGCAACAGCCCCAAATTGTAACCATCGACAGCAATCGGGTAGAAATTGTCAAAAGCGAGTTCAACCGCTGGGGAGCCCCTTTGAGCGACATTATTCAAAGAACTTTGGCTGCGGATATCGCGCAGTATTTGCCTCAAGCGCAAATCAGAACGGTTGACAGTATCTACAAACCGGCCGCTTATAACATAAATGTAGAAATAAGCCGCTTTGAAGGAACTTGGGATGAACAAGTTGTGATTGAAGCTTGGTGGGAAATCAGCGGCAAGGATGGTTCGATTTTGGCTGCCCGCCGCAGCTTTTTCAAAACGGATTTAGGCAAAGGCTACGTTGATTTGGTTGAAAAACAAAGTGAGCTGGTTGATAAACTGGCCAAAGAAATTGCCGAAGCTGTAATAAAAAGAAAATAAAGAAACATAAAAAAACAGGCGGAGTTAAAATCCGCCTGTTTTTTTATGAAAAATTAATCTTGCGCTGCTGGAACAATTTTTGCAAAATAGAAAAACTGCAACAATAGCACAATCGGCAAAGACGCCAATAAGCCTAAGTTCAAGCCGACAAATGACAGCAAAATAAACAATACTACAACGCCGGATAAGCAAATTGACGATAAGCGCATTTTAGCATCAAAAGGAATAGCTTTTTTCAAGATAGAGCCGATAATACCGGCGCAAAAAGCATAGAACAGAGCCAAGACGACAAAGGCAATAAAAAATCCGACAAATGACACTAAAATAATTGTCCATTTAAGCATTGATAAAAGCTCGGTAATCGTATCGCGATAATCACCTTTGGGCAAGTCCAGGTTTTGAGCAAAAGACTCAACCTTGGTATCAACATCGCTGACGAAATAAACATTTTTGCGACTCATATAGATACCTTGGTTCAATGCAGAAGTATCAAGAGCATCCGTTGTTGGATCTATAGCAAAATTAATTTGTTGACCGCCGATAGAAAAAGAGGCTTCTCTTTTTTCGGTAGCGGGTATAACCAGAGTATAATTTTCAATTTTAATGGGCAGCAGCTTTTCTGAAACTTCTTGTGTTTTCTCAACGATTTCTTTTGTGCCGAGAGAAAGTGACAAAGAGATAAGCAGAACACAAATCAAGCTCAATGCGAGCAGAAAAAGAGCTCCAATTCCTTTTCCGCTGTGAATATAATTTAATATTTTGTTCATGATAAACCCTTTCAAAAAAATAACTATAACAAGGATAAAACAAATTTGCGCCTAAATCAAGACATAAGAAATATCATGGCGAATTTCAATCAAGCTGCAAAATGAGGTTTGCTTTTTTTAGAATTTCGGGATGATAGAGCAGGGCGATTTCTTCATCTTTTTCAAAATCAGGAGCAAGATGATGACTAAGAAAATTATCCAGTTTAATCTTAGCTGCTTCCAAGACCAAAGGAGAAGCAATGGGGGCCGGACCGTTGACTTCAAGCATCAAGATATGCAAAGCTGTAAGCCTGCTGTCTTTAACCAAAGAAATAACCCCTTCTGTTGCAGTGTTAAGAGATTTCAACTTAGGACGCAAGCGGAGAGAACGTCGCAATATATCAGGACAACTGATTTCTTCCGGAATAATGAAAAAGCGCTTCTTCTTAGCTTTAATTCCAAGAGCTTCTCGAGAAGAAAAGACCGAGATTGGCAGCGACAAAATAAGCCCGAGCGTAATCGGCAACATCCACCAAAACAAATCATGAGCATATTGCCAAATAATCAATGTCGAGACAATTCCCAAAAACATATGCCACTTGTGGCGTTGCCAAGCCGTTTTCCAAGATGTTCCGACGGCGTCACGGTTTTGTGTATTCCAGCTAACTGAATTTCCGGTAAAAATATCAAATACAAATTTGCTTTGAAACATCATCATGATTGGAGCCGAGAGTGCGCTGAAAAAAATCTCGGTAAAAGTAGATTTAACCGGAGCCCAAAATCCGCCATAATTCTTAGGTTTATTTTGATTCAAAAAGATAATAAGACCAAGAAATTTTGGAAAGATGAGCATAAACATAGAAAAAGCAAACAAGCTGATAACCCCGATTTTATCAAATATCGGCCAGTTCGGAAAAAGGGTATAGGTTGTCGGAAAATATTCTGTCGGAAAGATGTTTCGCCCCAGCGCAACCGCTAGCCCGATGAGCAAGAAACACAACCACAAAGGCGAAGATAAATAAGACATAATTCCGATAATAAAATGCACACGGCTAACGGGATGAATAGCCTTAGAAATAAGAACTTTTATGTGCTGCATATTTCCCTGACACCAACGGCGGTCTCGAACGGCAAAATCAATCATCGAAGGTGGACATTCTTCATAACTTCCTTTAAGCTCGGGAAGCAACCAGGCTCTCCATCCACCGCGAGAAATAAGAGCCGCTTCAACAAAGTCGTGACTAAGAATATGCCCTCCAAAAGGTGCTTTCCCTTTCAGTACCGGAAGTTTGCAACATTGCATAAATGCCTTAACGCGAATAATTGCATTATGCCCCCAGTAATTGCTGTCGCAGACTTGCCAATAGGCCAAACCGGCAGAAACAATCGGACCATAGACTTTTCCGGCAAATTGCTGAATTCTGGAAAAAAGAGAGTTCTGATTAACACACATCGGTGGCGCTTGAATAATTCCGCTGTCAGAGTTCAGCTCCATAAGCTGAGCCATAGTCACCATTGTTTCACCTTCCAACAGACTGTCAGCATCAAGCACAATCATATAGTCATAAAGCGTTCCCCATTTATGGCAAAAATCTTCGATATTACCGCTTTTTCGTGCTGTGTTTTGCGCGCGTCTACGATAATAGATATTCATGCCGCTGGGCATTAATTTTTTTGTTTCAAACCAAAGATTTTCTTCTTCTATCCAAACCTTAGGATTGGTTGTGTCGCTAAGAACAAAAATATCAAAATGCTTTTCTTGGCCGGTATTTTTTAGGCTTTCTGCCATAGCCAAAAGATTAGCAAATACAGTCGACGGAGATTCGTTATAAACCGGCATTAAAATAGCCGTTTTTGAAGAAAGCTGGTGTTGAGCGGTTGGCCAATGCACGCCGGGGACATTCCTGCGCCTCAACAATTTTACAAAGCCGAAAATACTTGACCAGAAAAACAGCGCAATCCACGCAAAAGTCAAAACAAAAAACAATGTCATAAAAATTTTGGTAACCATAAAAGCATCACTGGGAATAACCACAATCCACTTCAATGTTGCCAAAAGAGTTGACACCAATACCAAGCCGAATATCAGAGAGCGGCGGCGCTTAATTTGCTTTGGAGAAATCGGAATAAAACGGTTAACCATGTTTTTTCTCCTCGAGTGAAGAATAATCCAAAGACTGCGCCGGCATTTCTTGATAGTGGCAAGCCGGAGCATTCACCACAAAAAGCAGCCTCATTTCTGATATTAATGATTCCGGCAAAGAGAGTGTCTTTAGCGCGGCTGGAGAACATTTTTCAGCACCACCTGCCAAAATAAAACAAAGCTTAAACTGCGCTAACAACTGTTCATCGGCAAGCTCTGCATGCAAAAAAATCTTTCGTGCGGTTTTTAATAAAATTAAATCCACTTTTTTAATAAGGGCTTCACCGTCGTCGGAAGAAAAGGTCTTTAAGTCAGCAGAGATAGCTGAAACTGCTGCAGCCAGACGTTCTCCTTGAAAACCAAAACTTTTCAAATAAGCGGCGATAACATCATCTTTGGATAAAAGCTTTAAGGCAACCACTGATAACTCCAAACTTCAGAAATATTCTTACCTTTTTTTACCAGAACAGCTCGTAACTCAGACGTTTTTCCGTTAGGAACAAAGTCAATATAAGCAGTCAATCCTTTTGTAACGGGATTATACATCAAATGTTGACCGGAGATTTTTCCTTCGCTTGCTGAAACATCTAACGACACAATGCCTTTAGCCAGTTCTTTTTCCATGTTAAGAACGTCAAAGTCAATAACAAATTTTCTTTTCTGTGTTTCGAGCATTCCGGATACTCCGCCGATTCCTGTATAGGTAGCGGTAATATCGCCGGGAATTTTTGTAATGGGCAGTTTTTTGAACCAATAAAGACGATATTTGAAGTGAAGTTCTTGATTAGTATCAACCGGCTTTTTCGGAACCCAATAAGCAACAACATTATCGTGAATTTCTTGGATGGATGGAATTTCAACCAGTTCTACCCAGCCTTTCCCCCAGTCTTCAAGCGGTTCAACCCACAGGCTTGGACGTTGTTCATACATAGCTTCGAAGTCAAGATAATGGGCTGGGTCTTGGTCGCGCTGAAGCAAGCCGAAACCTTTAGGGTTATTATCAACAAAGACGCTGATTCGAAGCTGTTTTGCATTATCCAAAGGCCGCCATAACCATTCATTATTTCCGTTCCAAACTAACAAACCATCACTGTCATGAACTTCGGGGCGATGATCATCAAACCGATTCTTTGTGTTTTCTCCAAACAGATACATAGATGTCAGCGGTGCGATGCCAAGCTTTTTAATAGCTTTTCGCGTAAATAACGTTGCGTCAACATCAATGGTCGTGCTTTCTCCCGGAGTAACCTTAAATTCAAAAGCACCAGTCACACTGGGGCTGTCGAGCAAAGCATATATTGTAACAAAATTGTCTTTTCTTTTGGGTCTCACAATCCAAAATTCTCTGAAAATAGGAAATTCTTCGCCGGTCTGCAAGGCGGTGTCAATCGCTAAGCCGCGAGCGGATAAACCATATTTTTGGCCTTTTCCGAGAGCCCGAAAATAGCTTGCGCCCAAAAAAGCAACCAACTCATCATAATAGTCAGATGAATTCAGCGGGTAATGAAGACGAAAACCGGCATATCCGATTCCTTTAAGGGCCTCGGAAGTAAGTTTATTCTTACCATAATCAAAGAATGCAGCAGAATAAGGAATAGGGTGACTCTTTCCCTTGATAACTTCGTTAACGGGGATAGATGTCTTAAACAAAGAACCAAGGTGAAAAAACTGCATTTCAAACTTTAGCTTTTTATCAAACCATGGACCGTTTTCGCGCACAAATCTAATGTCACGATGCTGGTCATAATCAAGTGTGTCAATTTCCTTAGGTAAAGCAGATTTGGGTGGAATATAAGGATTCTTTGCAAGGGACTTAGCCATCTGAACGAGTGTTTCAGCATTAAATGGCTTGTCATGAACAGTCAGCTCTTGAGCCAGTTTCTCTTGTTTATAGTCAAGATATTTCAAAAACCCCCAGCGGCCAACGAATATGAAAGCTGCAATAACAGCGCCCCAAAGTGCCAAAACAAAGACTTTTGAATGAAATAACCTAGCCATAATCCCCCTCAGAAAAACAAGCACCTAAAACATAAGAAAACATTTTAAAAATCAAGTCAAGAGAATAAAGCTAAAAGTGCCAGAAAAGGGAATAATAAGGAATGATTAAGTAAAATTTAAAAAATACTTATGTAATATGTCTCATCAATTAAACGAAAAATAAAGAGAAAGAATGAAGAAGTTTTTGACAGGAGCATTGGCGGTCATCAGCTTTTCGTCGCCAAGCTATGCCGATGAATTTGAGTTTTGGCAGTCCGGATTGGGCGGTTTATATTATGGCGTAATGGAAACAAGAGACAACAATAATATTGCCAATTTGCCGAATAGAGGAGTTTTCCGTCTGGATGGAAAATTAGAAGGAGCATATAAATATAATAACGGTACCAGATTAGGACTGCACGGAGATTATACAGTTGTCTATCGCCAACATGATAAGAGCTATGATAAAGGAGACTGGCGCTTTTATCCATATGCTTTGGCCGAACATAAAAATTACGGCAAGCTGACGATAGGATACACCTATAACGCAGCTTATATTCTGCATCAAGGAGCGCAAGATATAAGTTGGCTCGGGATACAAGATAGCAACCTCACATATTTTTTGAGCAGTGCTAACTGGGTAAATGGCTTAAGCAGTGTCAAATTTGCCACCCCGAAATCCAGTCATATTTTAGATGATGGCAGAGCTGCAAAATTTAGTTATTTTACTCCGGAAATCGGAAACACAAAATTAGGTTTCAGCTACACGCCGAATAATGCCAATCGCCGCGGCTTGGTCAGTCGTTATGTAAATTATGAAACAACCCAAGACGGTTATACGGCAGGAATGCAAAATAAATGGGATGTCGGCTTAGGAACTTTATATACCTCAGCCGCATATGGACTATTTAATCGAACAGATAATGAATGGGCCTTTGGCTTAAGATGGAAGTATAAAGGTCTGAGCATGTCAACATCTTATAAAAAAGCATATATTGAAGGCCATAAAAATCCGATTTCAAAAACCGCCAAAAATTCAAACCTGCCGGCATATTTTGATAATTATCGTGAAAGTCAGGTCTGGGATTTTAGCATTGGATATGATTTTGGCGCATTCAAAACAAATTTAGCTTACCTTCATGCTCAGGCCGAAAATACCAGACACCGAGATGATTTATTTGTACAAACCAACCGCTATACACTAAATAAATATTTTGACTTGTTTTGGATAAATGCATACATCAATTCAAAAGGCATTGACAGAGCATCAGATAATAACAATAAAGGCTACGCCGTCGTAACTGGCATAGCCCTAAAATATTAATCCTAAGCCGAAACGCTCAAAATCCTGCTAAAATGGTTGTCCAATGGCAACCGGCGCATAAACCCCTTGGTTGTTGTATCCGTAGCCGATTTTTTCATCACCGACAGAAGTTGGCACATAATGACCTTGGTTATTATAGCCATAACCGATTTTCTCATCTCCGATAGAAGTCGCTACATATTCGCCTTGATTGTTATATCCATAACCGATTTTTTCATCACCGATTGATGTCGGGACATATCTTCCTTGGTTGTTATAACCATATTCAACTCTTTTGTTTCCTATGGCAATGGGAACATATTTACCCTGATTGTTATAGCCATATTCAACACGCTGCCCGTCAATCTCGATTGGGACATATTCTCCCTGATTATTATATCCATAGCGAATGTCACCGGCAAAGGTCGCAGAAGCTAAAAAAGCAGAAACACAAATTAAAGAGAAATAACGCCACATAATCTTTTCTCCCATCTACAAGATAGAGTAATGATAGTTGTAAAAAAACAAGCCGTCAACCATAAAACCAAAAGAGCATAAATTATTTTATCCTTGCAAGGAAAGTTAAGCAAGATTACACTAAAAAAAACAATGACGGAAAGAAGACAACCATGAATAAAAAAATAAAAATTATGATGCTAAGTGCAATTTTTATCGGCGGTTTTGCCTCTTTGGCAACGGAGTTGATTGCGTTAAGACAGCTCAGCACTTTTGTCGGGTCGACTACTGCAATCACATCTATCATCATTGGCGTGATTATGTTGTTTATGTCTGTCGGATATTACAAAGGTTCAAGCGCCTCTTTATTACAAACCAGACTAAGAAACACAATTTATAAATCTTTTATCCGCCTGTCATGGCTGGTCATTTTGTCATCAAGCCTTGTGTTATTGGCCGCATATTTTACCGGATTATATATGATGGAAATTAACAACAGTCTGCTAAAAACAACCATATACAGCCTGATTTTTTTATCTTATCCGTCTTATGTCTTTGGCCTCATCACATCATTGGCCAGCCGCCTACTGCATAAATATAATCGCAACTACACCGGCAAAGTTATGGCGGTTGACACAATTGGATCGGTGTTGGGTTCTTTGGTATCCACTTTAGTTTTTATGCCTTTGCTTGGTGTTAATTATACCATTGTCTGTGTGGTCATACTATGCCTTATTGGGGCGGCACTATTTTCAAAAAGATTTTTGCCGTTCCGCTGGTGCGCAATTTTGCTGACAGCTATAATTTTGAACCATGGCCTTATTCTTGAAAAAATATTTGGAATTGTCGAAAACAACGCTGTTTCAACCATTGCTATCTTAAATATAGATAAAGGCAAATCAAAGCTGATGACTATTAACGATACTTTTGCCTCAAAATTATCAACGGATAAAAATTTGCTGTTTGAATACACTGTCTATATTGATGAAAATTTTATAAATACGCTTCCAAAGGATAAAAAGAGCAAAATTTTAATATTGGGGGCCGGTGGTTTCACTATGGGCAAAGATGATGATTTCAACGATTATACTTATGTGGATATAGATAAAAGCCTCAAAAAACATGCAGAAGAAAAATTTCTTGGCAAGAAACTAGGTGCCAATAAAAAATTTGTGGTCAATGACGCCAACCAGTTTTTGAATGAAAACAAAGAGAAATATGACTTAATTGTATTGGATTCTTATTCTGCAAAAACCCCTCCGCTGTCTTTGGTGACGGCAGAATATTTTAAAAGGGTAAAAGATCATGTTAAAGAAGGAGGAATTGTTGCAATGAATATTGCTGCACGGCCTGATTTTAGTGATAAATATTCTGCTCATATAGACAATACATTGCGCACTGTATTTACGCACAACCTACATAGTCAAATTTTGAAAAACTATAATCCATGGCTATCTGATAAAGAAGAAGTCAGTATCCTTTATACATGGTTTAACCGTCCCAATTCCGGAGAAATTTATACCCACAATAAAAACAGACTAAGCCTTGATAGATAAAAAACAATTAGATTAGTATGATGCTAATTTTGTTGTTTCTTGATATATACATTTTTAGCGACGTTTTTTTCTTGCTTCAACAACGGCAGCCAAAACTTTTTGATTAACGCGGGTCATAGGCTTTTTGCGAGTAAGCACAACAAAAGAATAAGGTTTTAGGGCATAATGACTATTAGGCTCTAGCAAGCGCGCCGTATCTGCAAATTTTCCTTCTGAAGTATCAAGCAAAAGCTGCCATTTTCCGCCGGAAGGTGGTGTAGGAAGTGTATAATCAACAGTGTGATAATTATCACCGGAGGCCATAATCAGAAAATCATCATCAGCTTGGCGTGAAGATGTGGCCGCTCCATTAATCATATAAGCTCCGGTTTTATGATAAGGAAGTGTCCATTCAGCAACGGTCATCTCCTGTCCGTCAGGGCGCAACCAGGTAATGTCTTTTTTTCCGTTTTCGGACATTTCTTTGCCGTTGTATAGAGTCAAGTCAGTAAAAACAGGATGCTTACGGCGCAGTGCATTAAGTCGGCATATTTGCGTAAAAAGATTTTTTTGTTGGTCATCAAGATTATTCCAGTTAAGCCATACGGAATGATCATCAATACAATAAGGATTATTGTTTGGGCTGGCATAACTAAGCTCATCTCCGTTTCGAATAAGAGGGATTCCTTTGCTGAGAATATTCATTGCGGCAGCGCTTGCTGCTCTGCGGTAAAGTTCTTCGTCATTATAAGATTTTGCATAAGCATCCGGACTACCATCTCGTCCATGTTCGCCGTTATCCGTTGTGTCTTTGTGATATTTAAAAGCTCCGACCAGACTAAATCCGTCATGAGTAAAGGCCGTTCCAACCATGGCAGATTCATTTTTAACCGGATCAATAATTGAAGAACCGGAAGCCTGAACCCCAAACTCTCCGGCCACGTTTTCTCTGGCACTGAAAAAGTTAGCCATAAAGTCACGTCTTTTATCGCTCCATTCTTTAACACCGGGAACAAGACGGCTAAATCTTCCGCTATAGTTTCCGCCCAAGGCGCTCCATGGCTCAACATACATTTCCATCTTCAGAGCATTAACGGCGTACTTAAGTTCTTGGATAAAAGCACCGTTATCTTGAAAATTGCCATAGTTATCGAGGGCATTATCTCCGGCCAAATCCCAGCGAATACCATCAATTCCGAGCTTGTGCATATGGTTGATATAGTCATGCAAAAGCCGATGTCCAAGTCTTGAGTCAATATTAAGTGTATTGTGACAGCCTGTTGAATTCATGTAGTCAGCTTTGTTTCCATAAACATCAAGATAATAACTCGGACTGTCTAATAATTTAAATGATAAAGCCCTGTTCCAATAGCCTCTGGCAGCATGCTCGCCGGAGTGATTTAAGACAGAATCAACCGTAACTTTTATCCCATTTTTATGAAGTTTATTAATAACAAAAAGCAAATCTTTAAGACTTCCGTATCTGGGATCAACGGCAAAATAGCAATAGGGATTATAGCCCCAGCTGTCACATCTTCCTTCTCTTTCCGGAATTTGACGCCCCGGACAGGTCGGCGCAATCGGCATTAGCTCAACATTATTAATACCGATTTTTTTAAGATAGTGAATAGTCCAGTCATCAGCCAAAGCTGACAGACGTCCGCGGTCTTTCGGGGCCAGATGCTGATTAAGCTGCGAAAAATTTTTGATATGCGTTTCATAAATAATATTTTTGCCAATTCCAAATTTGGGACGATTATAAATATCTGATAGCTTTTCGAAATCAAATAGCTCATCTTCGTTAACAAGAACAGACTTTGGTACAATAGGAGCCGTGTCTATATCGTTCTCAACACTGAGAGCCTCTGATTGCCAGTTTCTGAATGTGGAAGAAACTTCCAAAGCATAAGGATCAATAGCAAGTTTTTTAGGGTTAAAGAATAATCCTTGAGAGGGATCATAATCGCCATAAGCACGGAAACCATATTTTTGTCCGGGCTTAAGATTGGGAACATCAGTTTTCCAATAGATTCCTTCCTTTGTAAGGGGAATGCGTTTTTCTGTCTTTTCGTCAGAAGAAAAGAGGCATAAATCAATAGCTTTTGCATTTTCTGATGCAACAGAAAAAGTAGAAAGGCGCGGGGTATAATGAGCCCCCAAAGGTTCAGAATCAGACATTAAAAAAACTCCGTAAAAATATAGTATAAATGATAAAGAGAACATCCTAAAATTTCAAGCATAAAAGAAAAAATATGAAAAATTGAAAAAAAATTAAGAAAAGAGGTGTAAAGTAAAAAAAACAGAATTAAATAAAAAGAAATGCAATCATGGAGAAAAATATGAAAAAAATCGGATTCTCTCTTGCCGTAAGTTTAATTCCTCTGCCAGCAATGGCTGTAACAACGGTCGTAGATGCCGGAACAACACAAACAGGCGGGCTTGTTAATCCTGTTCAAACTCAGCAGGTCTATGGAACGGCAAATAGTTTCTCCGTGTATGGAAATCAACAAGTAATGAATGGCGGCATTACCAATGACAGCAATGTCTACGCCGGTGGCCAGCAAAATATATCAAGCGGCGGAACATCAAATGGCAGTAATATTCAATCAAATGCGACACAAACAATAAGCGGTACAGCCAATTCAACAACAATACAATCTGGCGGAAGCTCAAGTGTTAACCGTAATGGTGTAGCTAACAATACAACAATAGACGGAGGAAAACTGTCAGTATTAAGCGGAGGAACAGCTTCAGGAACGATTCTAAATTCAGGAACTGAAAGTATAAGCGGAACCGATAATAACAGTATAATAAACGGCGGTATCCAACAAATTAATCGCAACGGAGTAGCGAACGGAACCCAGATAAACGGAGGTGAACAAAACATAGCCGTCAGAGGCAAAGCAACCGGAAGTATCATTAGTGGTGGATTGCAGTCTGTTTATGGTGATTCGATAAATTCAGAAATTAAAGGAACCGGAAAAATGATGGTGTATAGTACCGGTTATGCGGAAAATACCACCATCACAAATGGAACGATGTTGGTTAACAGTGGAGCGTTTGTCTCAGACACAATCCTCAACGGCGGTGTTGAAGATGTCTATGGCTACGACTTAAATAGTACTATAAACGGAGGAACTCAATATATCGAAAGCGATGGTCAAGCTGATGAAACGACCATACAAGGCACTGGTGTTCAACAAATTATGAGTGGAGGTTATGGCTATAATGCCAAAATTTATAGTGGCGGCAATCAAATAGCAAATGCTGGAGGCTATGCATATCGTTCAAATATTTATGACGGCGGAACCTTAACCGCAATCGGTGAGGCTCACGAAGCAACGGTTAATGCTGGTGGAAATTTAATCGTCAAAGATAATGGTAAAGCAATCAATTCTACAGTATCAGGCGGCACTTTAACGGTAGAAACCGGAGGCGAGACACAAAACACGATTCTAAATGCCGGTTTTGAAAATGTTTATGGAACGGCCAGTAGCACCCAGATTAAAGGCGGAATTCAAAATGTCTATGGCATTGCAACAGATACAAGCTTAACCAGTGGCACACAAAATGTTTATGGGATAGCTAAAAATACCATAGTATCAGGCGGTATTTTAACGGTAGAAACCGGCGGCGAGTCACAAAACACGATTCTAAATGCCGGTATTGAAAATGTTTATGGAACGGCCAGTAGCACCCAGATTAAAGGCGGAACTCAAAATATCTATGGGCTGGCAACAGATACAAGCTTAACCAGTGGCGTACAAAATGTTTATGGAACAGCTAAAAACACCATAGTATCAGGCGGTATTTTAACGGTAGAAACCGGCGGCGAGTCACAAAACACGTTTCTAAATGCCGGTATTGAAAATGTTTATGGAACGGCCAGCGGAACCCAGATTAACGGTGGACGTCAAAATGTTTACGGATTGGCTCAAAATACAAAAGTAAACAGAGGAGGAATATTAAATATTTTGTCAGGAGGAACTGCAGACGCCGCGACATTGGATAAAGCAATATTAAATTTGCAAAGTGGCGGAAGGTTAACCGGAACGACAACTGCAGCTGACAGTATTATAAATATTGTAGGAGATAACACAATTCCAAACCTGACATTAGATAAAACCCTGGTAAATATGGCCAAAGGAGATAGTTATCATACACTGAATATTGAAAATCTTAATGGAACCGGAATATTCAGTATGAATACAAACATGTCATCAAATGAGGCTGATCAAATAAATATTCAAAACGGAGACGGTGAATTCGGCTTGGTTGTCAATGATTATAGTATGGGCACAGCTCCAAATAAATATAAAATTATAGATGAAAACACAGCACACGACAATTTCTATCTGATAGGAGGTGCCGTAGACGTCGGAGCTTATCAATATAAATTGGTTCAAGAGGGAAATGATTGGTATCTGGAAAATACCGATAAAATTAATGAGACCACCTATGTTGCAAAAAATACGTTCAGTTCATTGTCATCATTATTCTATACACACTTAAGCCCTGTTTACAGCCGAATGTTTGAAAAACATGGAAAAGGCAAGCATGAAGGCGGTCTTTGGGTAAAAGGCATCAGTCGTCGCATAAACCAAGATTTTAATGATGGAACAGATAGCCAAACAGATGTGTACGGTGGCAATATTGGTGTTGATCATGAAATAATGGAAGGAAGTGATTACCAAATTAGATTGGGGGGCTTCACCAGCTATAGCAAGTCGAGACAGGAGTTTAGCCAATCCGGAAAGTCAGAAGGATATACCAAAAGCTTTGGTTTGTATTCAAGCTTAACGACCGAAAATCAGTGGTTTTTAGATGCAATGGGAGCTTATTTTATTCATGATCAAAAAATAAACAGCTATACGCCGGCAGGCGCCATTGTTAACGGAAAATATGATACACATGGTTGGCATGCATCAGTTATCGGTGGGCGCCGTTTTGAACTGGATAAAGATTGGTATATTGAGCCTCATGTCGGCTTGGAATATATGTGGATTAAAGGTGTTAGCTATCGCACAAACTTCAATACCTTGATAACAGGTTCTGATCAAGATAATATCAAAGGTAGCATCGGCGTAACCAGCGGTAAAAAATATAGCTTTAGTGAAACAGCCGAGGCAGAAGTTTTTGGTAAGTTCAGTTTAATCCATGACTGGAAGTCCGAGAGCAAAGTTCAGGTTGCAGATTATCTGATGAAAGAAGACATGTCAGCCACGCACTATAAATTAGGCGCCGGTGTAAAAGGCGTTTGGAATGAGCAAAACACAGCCTTCTTTGAGGTTTCAACACATCTAGGCAGCAAAGTAACCATGCCTTACGAAATCACAATTGGTTACCAATATGAATTTTAAGGATTTTCATTCCAAATAATTGGGTAAATGCCTTCCCAACCGGAATTGTGACAAGCGCCTTCGACTGTAATGACAGGCCACGATTCTCCTACAAATTCAGTAACTAATACTGGCGGAATAACTCTATCATCAGAGCCGACAAAGTGACTCTGCGGAATATCTAAAAAGCGCTGACGATAGTCTGCCAAATTTATGGATTCAATCAATGGCGGAAGTTTTTGGTATTCTACCCAGGACAGATGGTCAAGGTTGCCGGCTATTGTAATAACTTTTTTGATGTTTAATCCTGTTTTTGCGGCAGCAACTAATCCGGCGATTTGTGCGCCGCCAGAAAATCCGATTAAAATAACAGGATTCTCGCCGGCAATAGTCTTTATTGCCTCAAATTCTGCATTAACAATTTCCGGAGCAAAGCGAGCCGTTGTCCAGTGGCGCTGCGAACAAATTGGGCTTTTAATATATTGACACGGCCGAGCCAGATAAATAACATTAGGGCTCTTATCTCCAAAAGCAAGTTCACGAACAAGAGTTCCTTTTGGGGTAGGGTCTTGTGTCGGACGACCATGAGCATTAAACGCATAACCATCACCCTCAATATAAATTTTATATACAGCTTTCGGATTCGTAATTTTTTGCCAAGAGGCCAAATCAAAATTTTGCGTCCGAATTTCTTTATAAACAAATTCAGGTGGAATGCTGATGCTGCTGCAGCTGCCTAAGAATAAGAGTAAAAACAACAATCTTTTCATTATGATATATCCTTTTGCAAAACTAAAGATATAAACATAATTAACTGATTTCAAGAAATATAACTTGATTATCATACAAATATTTTACAGTTAAAATGGGTGATGAACATGATTCTACCTAGGGCGTCAGAAACCCTTTTATACGTTTAGTCATGTGCACATGACTTTAAATTTGTGCCAGCTTCTTTCAATAGGACGGATGTCGGCGAATAAGGCTCAGCCAAAACAGATGCTTATACTCTGGATAAAATTTCATCAATGTTTCATAGGCATTAAGTGGTTTGTCAGGTTTCGTCATCCTAGCACATTCCCAATCAATAATGGTATCAATCAAATCTTCTTTGCTTTTTTTCAAACAATTTCTAACATGATGTTTGCTATGATTACGATGAATTTTTTGCACATCTTTGAGGTCAATCCAAAAAGCCATGTAGAGAAAGGGTTTATCAATATCATGCAAATAACCGCGTAATGTATTTTTGCCTCTGAGTTGTTTTTCTACTTTAAGAAAAGCAATTTTATGCTTGAGAGTATAGACGATTCTTTGGTATCTTTTTCTGAATTCAAATGTCATGTCTACCTCCTTAGTTCTGATTTTCAGAAAGTTTTTTTTACTTTGATATAAGCCTCATGTATTCTGGCCTTAAAAAAGTTTGATACAGAAATTATATCTCTGTTGTTAAGTTTTAACTGTGGTAAAGTTGCGATTTTTAGAATTATGAAAGTATCAAATTTTTTCACTTTCGCAACAATTGGCATCGTTAAGCCATAATCGGAAGTAGTAACAAAACATATTTGTTGGCTGTTTTCAGTCATTTTTTTCTCCTCGACAGTAGGTTAATAAACTTGATTTGTCTCGACTGTCCCTACAAGACCCAAATCAATAATTCGAAAGAATAAAATCTATTTAGAAAGGAGATACTGCCCCAAGTTTCGGGAATAAAAAAATAGTAGAGTCTTTTGGGAAAAAAGGCTAAACTAAGGAGACCGAAAGAAAGGGAACAAAATGAAAACAAAAAAATTATCGAACAAAGAAAAATTTGCAATAATCTTGGAGGGGCTGAAAGGTGTTGCGGTTGCAGATATTTGCGCAAGATACGGCATATCGCAAGGCTGTTATTACAAGCTTCGGGACAAGTTTTTATCAAACGCGGAAAACGTGTTTGATTTAGGAAAAGCCACGCAAAACGAACAACGTCTTGTTGCAGAAAATATCAAGTTAAAACAATGCGTTGCCGATTTAACCTTGGAGATTAAAAAAATGAAGGTTGGTAAAGAGCGTGGAGGGGCAGTATATCCTGTATCCTCTTTATCAGCAAGATTAATATAAATCTTCTTTCCTAATTTATAAGCATTAATTCGTTCTTGTTTATTAAGCTCATTTCTATTCAAAGATTGTTGAATATATTCTGATGAACTTTGAAATTTAGGATACATACTCATCTGTTTTATTGATGTCTGAAAATTTGTAGGTTCTGTTGTCGGAATATATTCTGGAGTTTTGTCAGTAAACGTATCAAAAATAAGATTAGCTCCATTTTCTATCAATCTAACACCACGTTCTCTTAAAGACATATCTGCTGGATATCCCAGTTTATTAAAAAAGTTTTTACGTTTTTGTTGAAAATTATTTGACATTGATTGAAATATACTGCTATTTCCTATTTTTTTGATTTAGGTTAAACAGATTACTATTTCCAGACAAAACGTACTTTTGTGCTTTTGATATGCTGCCATTATTACCTACATCACTCCCCGAATTCGGTAAAGAATTTTGAGCCAATTGATATGGTTGAGAATAAGTGCTGAACGAATTTTGTTGAGGATAAAGAGCCGAACTTGCATTCAAATTCAAACTTTGCATATTGTTCGGACTAAAGATTGAACCGTTGTTTAAGCCTGAATTTAAACTGCTGTTACTATTCCCCAAAGCATTATTCTGATATTGTTGCAACCTATCTGTTAAATCCTTCAAATTATATCTTGAAGATGCTGGCGTTTGATATTGGTTTTTATTCCAAACACTTTGATTTTGGTTAAACAGATTGTTGTTTCCGAACAAATTGCCTGAAAGCATATTATTGTTGTTTTGCGCTAAAGGAGTGTTGTTCAGTCCCCATTGGGGAGAGTTATTTACCTAAAGAGCATCAAAAATAATTGAAAAAAATTGGAATTACAAAAAATATCCACACAAAAAAGAAATTAACATAACAGAAAATACAGTCACAATCTTAGCTCTTTGTTTCCTAGTATATTTTTTATCGCACAGAGCAGCCACTACACATCCGACCAGAAGCAAAACAAACAGTTGAATTTCTGTTAAAAATTCTTTTCCCAACAATATCCACCCTAAAAAAAGAGCATACCATTGCAATTTAGGAAAATTCAAACAACTTGATTGATAAATATATAAAGAAAAACGAGTGTAAAACAGGTTGATCAGCCCAATAACTATAGCTAAAGGATAAAAACAATTAGCAATAATTTGTAAATAAGGCATGTAATAGTCTAACCTCAACCAATGATGAGCCAAAGACAATGAAACAATAATCACCAAAAGGGTTGAATATAAAAATTTTCCGATAAATGCACAACATAGCAAAAACAAAAAATTTTGTATTTTAACCCACATTATTACACCACTCCTAACAAAAAATCAAAAACGGGCAATGACACAAATATATCACTACCCGTTAGTTTATGAAAAAATATATGCACAAACCATTCCTAAAAAGAAAAACAACAGAGCAACAAACAAATTAAAAATAATAAATATAAAGGTTTTTAATTGATTGCTTTTCATATCTAATTTTCCTTTGTGAAACTTATGCAAAAATTTTTTATTTATAATATTGGTCAATATATCTCGGAACTAAAGTTTCACATTTTTCTTGGTTATATTTAGTTCCAAGCAGTCTACCTATTTTGTTAGGATAATTATCAGCAAAACTACTGTCAAGTGTATTTTGTCTGGTAACAACATCTCGAGCTTCTTTCAAAAATGATAGTACGTTGGCGACATCATAACCACCTTCTCCATATTGAGCAGCTTTACAGTTTATAAGTGCATGCTTATATTTGTCTGTATAGGGTTGATGAGCTAGCTTATCCTTATTATTTATCATGTTCCGAATGGCTAATGCCCCAAATACACCGTAACCAAGTTTATTTTAACTTTTGGGTTCAACATCACCTTCTTGCTGTTGAACATAATTCCAAACTTTTTCACCATCAGCTGCCGTTTCCCAATATCTGGGAATATTATTAGCTCCGGTACGAGCCTGATTTTCACTTCCTAACCTATAACTTTGCGGCCAAGATAAGCTTTGATTCTGCCTCTCATTCACCAACTCATAACTCTGTCCGGTTTGGTTCTGCCCAAAGGTATTCACCGTATTTTCAAACGGATTATTATTCATGTTCTCAATATTGTCGTGAATATTTGAAGAGCCGAAACCGTAGTTATTCTCTGGTGATGAGCCCCAAAAGTTAGTGCCTTGTTGAGGATAATTTTTTGTTATCCCTTGATTGTTGTAGTTCTGAATGAGTTGGTTTTCCTTGTTTTGTCTTGCAAATTGATATTCCAACTCATCTCGTGTAGAAAAGCCGCTGTGGTCAACACCATAGGTATCAATATGATTTTCACCGGTCTGATAGCCAAGCGGCGATTTATATTTTGCGTAAAAGTCCATAAAAAAACTCCGAATAAAAAAGTTAAATTTACGTAATATTTAATTACAAAAATAAGATATCATAATTTATTACGTAGAATCAATCCGCTACAGACCACAACGAATCAACTTTATCATTCAAAAGCTTTTTTAAACTCCCGATTATTGGCCTGAGCGAGTTGATTTAACTTGCTTTCCCAGTTGCTTTGACGATACGGAATTGAAATTTTCGCCGCTTTAGTTTTTAAGAACCATAAAACAAAGCCGTTTGCTGTTAATTTTTTACCTAATTTCATATACTTATTAAATCTTTGTCTTTGGATTTTTTTGAAATATTCGCGAAACGGTGCAAATTTTTTATCCCGAGACTGTGCTCTTTTTTGTGCTTCTTGAGAGCGATTTATTTTACTATGAGAAATGGCTTTTATAAAATTTTAGTTGCGATTTCTCCTTTATTTCCTGACCAGCCAACGCACAAATCGCAATTTACATACAACGCGTCGCAAAATTAACGCGGCGATATTGGTGATGAAGAAAAATTTGTTTTTTGCGGTATATGGGAATGAGGTCGCAAGGAACGTTAACCACCAAGTAATATGAGCTTCCGCGATTGTATAAATGCATGAACAAGCCTCCGATGATTTAAGGCTAATTCCAATGAGATTTATTAGCAGTTATTGACTTATAAAAAGAAAAAGCCTTGCAAAAACAAGGCTTTATTTCAAAATTGGCTGGGGTGTCTGGATGCGTCAATACCAACCCATAAAACCTTGTTTTGTGTAAAATAAATGACTTATCTAAATATCGTCTGGGCGTAAATCTCAAAGTTATTAGCAGTTTTCATTAGCACTGCTAATAAAATATATTAGCATAAATTCGCTGTCAATTAGGAATACCAAGGCTTGTGGGCGAATTTATTCTGCTAATAACTTTTAAGGGTGTAAAGTGTGTTTCTTAAACAAACGAAATAAATTATTTTGATGTTGATTTAATGTAAAAATAATGCTATTTTAATGTAAAAATAACATTAAAGGAATTGTCATGGCTTTTCATCCGAAATACACAGTAACAGCCCAGATGCTTGCAAATCTTTCAAAAATCGAAGTTATTAAGCAACAGTTTGAAAATCAACCAATATCACCACAACTTTTGTTATCATTGCGAGAAAGTGCAAAAGTGGCCACAATTCACTATTCAACGCAAATTGAAGGTAATCGTCTGAGCGGAAAAGAGGTTGCAGAAGCTCTAAAAGGTCGAAAACTTCCTCAAAGAGAAAAAGACGAGCAGGAAGTTAAGGCTTACTATAAGGCTTGGAATGCAATGGAAGAAGCTGTTGTGGCTAATCATTTTTTTGATGAAGAACTGATTGCACATATTCATAGTTTGGTTGAGGCTAGCCAAAGTATAATACCATACCGAGATAATCAAAATGCCATTTATGATAGCGAAACCGGAGCCAAAATTTATTTGCCACCGGAAGCCAAAGATGTTCCGGAGATGATGCGAGATTTTTGCCAATGGGTGCAAAATGCAACTAATTTACCTGTTCCATTGGTGGCAGGAATTGTGCATTATCAGTTTGTAACCATACACCCTTATTATGACGGAAATGGCCGAACCGCACGATTATTGACAAGTTTTGTTATGCGTAAATGCGGTTATGGTCTAAAGGGGATTTATTCTTTGGAAGAATATTATGCAAAAGATTTAATCCGTTATTATGATGCATTACAAACGCATCCGCATCACAATTATTATTACGGCAGGAATGAAGCAGACATAACTTCATGGCTGGAATATTTTGTGGCCGGTGTGGCTGATGCTTTTGATAAAGTTAATCAACACGCGGTAAATGAACAAACTAAAGGTTATACGACAGATAAAAGCCCGATATTGCGTGAATTGGATATTAAGCAACGCAAAGTTTTAGAGCTGTTTGCAGAGTATAAGGAAGTCAACAGTACGCAAATTGCGGAAATTTTAGGGCTTTCAGCAGCATCGGCCCGATTTTTATTGCGCCAGTGGATTGCGGAAGGTTTTTTGCAATATGCTAATGAGTCAAAAAAGGCTAGAACTTATCAATTGGCTGAAAAATATGAAATGATTTTTTAGTAAATATACTGTTTTCCTTCGTTTTCCTGCGTTTTGAGTGTAGGAATTGATTTTTGATGATAAACTTATCATAAAACAACCGTATACGCGTTGGCTGACAATGAAAACACACAAAATGAAATATTTTTCGCACAGCTTCATGATTTTAATTGCAAATTAAGACCTAGGTTTATAATATAAACTCAGTTATGGGTGAATACTCTATAATCAGTACCTTTAGTGGTACGGAGCTTTCATCGGCTCTATAGTCGTCGGTGTTAGGATATAACATCGTTATATTGTTGGCTACTCATCATAGCTGACGGTAAATATATCCCCGATTGAAATTGGTAACACTCTTTTGGTCGGGGAGCTTTTAACGAATGTTCAGGAACCATATTACGATCTCTGAAAAAATATGGCTCTAAAGGTTAAGGGAATCATTTACGACTATATGATTGATGAACTCTCCGACCACCTTCAATAGGTGGTTTTCTTTTAATTGCAATTAAAGAAAAAGGAAGTTTAATCATATGAAAAAAACTTTATTAATGACAACAGCATTAGTCGCACTAGTCAGCGCAACTAATACCAGCGCTCAAACATTGCCGAATTTGGATGTTTCAGGAACAGAAACAATAACCGAAGATAAAGGTGTTGCTTATAAAACAATTTCGGTTGCCAAAGGCGGAGAACTAACACTTAACGGCGGCAATGTAAAAACATCTGCTAAAGACACGCCAACTACCGATATAACTATTTATGGAACTTTGAACCTCAAGAACGAAAGTGTTTTAGAGGCAGGTAGTGACCTTGATGATTTAGCCAACAATTCCAATATGTTGGTAGATGGTGCCACAGTTAGCATGGAAGATTCTGATTTGGAAGCCAATGGCAATATAACAATCAAAAATACAAATTTGACTTCAACGAGCCAAAATCCAGAAGAATATGGAATATGGGCTGACGGCGATATCACTTTGGAAGGTGGCGAAACAACTTTAAGTAATTCATATCTTGCTTCCGGCGGAAATATGACCATTCAAAGCGGAACAATCAATGGCTCTGGATCAAGTGATATTCTTTTGTCGTCTGATGGTAAAAACAAACACAAATTAGATATTAACGGAGGCAACATTACTTTGTCTGACAATTCAGGTATACATTCTGAAGGTCTTGACGCTCAATATAATGAAATGGCCGCTGATATCAATCTAAACGGAGGCAATATCACCATAGAAGATGGTGGTGAAATTACTTTGACCGGAAATGGTAATATGAACATTGGCGGAAATGCAAATATCACGATGGATTATTCTTTGGAAGTTGCAGGAGATGATTTGCATAATGGTGGTATCCTGCATGAAGGTCAAAGCGGTGATATTAATATTTCCGGTGGTAAAATTAATTTAACCGGAGAAGTTGCTAAAATTGAACGTGGCGGTTATGACGGTGACTGGTATTATAATTCGGAAACTGGTGCAACTATGGCTCCCAATGACGGACAAGGAGTTGCTCCTGAAGGTGCAGATACCGATAATTATCATATTTCTACAGGAGATATTAACATTTCCGGTGGAGAAATATATAAAAATACCGGAGATATTAACATTAGCGGCGGTACTATAAAGTCTGATAACGGAAGTATTTTAAATAACGGTACCGGAGATATTAATATCAACGGTGGTGTTATTAATCTAACGAATCCGGATAATAAATTTAAACAAGCTTCCAGTGAAGGAAAAGGAATCTTTGGTAGCAATATTAGTATGTCTAGTGCTCATAAGATCAATATGTCTGCCGGAGAAGTTACTTTGGACCAAACTTCAATGAATGGTTGGGATGGTATAGAAATGAGTGGAGGAACACTCAATCTTAACTCAGACGCTAATGATATGACTGCGACTTTATGGTCAAAAGGAGATATTTTATTATCCGGAGGTACTGTAAATGCAACCAATGCCGCTATTAATACCTTTTATGTTGAAAATGGTGCTGATAGCAAAGGAAATATCATCATTGATGGTGGAACAATTAATGTTTCTAAAGATTCAAATTTGAATTTAGGTTCAAAGGGTGAGATTAATTTTAAATCCGGAACAATTAATATTGCCCAAGATGGAAATTTGACCATTAGCGATAAATACACTGATGATTGGCACTTTGATATCGAAAATGTGGGTACAATATTTTTCGGTCAGCAAGCAGTATTTAATCTTAATGGGGATATTGAGGGCAATGTGAACGGAAACGGTACTGTTAACTTCCTTTCAAATGATGCTAAAATCACCGGTAATGTCAATATGACCGATGGCGGCGTGATGAACGTTGGCTTAAATAATGCTGTTATTGAAGGGGATGCTATATTCAATAGTGGTTCTACTTTGAAGCTGGAAATTGCTGATAGTGGCAACGGCTCATTGACAGCAAATACCATTACCGGTAAAGAAGGCTCTAAACTGGCTTTGAATATCACCAAAAAAATGGAGCTCAATGACGTTTTAGAAGATGTTGTTCTCTTTAATGGTAATGTTACAAATAATTTTACGGAAGAGCTGTCAAATAATCGCTACAGCGTTCAAAAGAATTCTGATGGAAAATCTTATGATATAACCTATATTGCAACGGCATCTGACGTGGTTAGTGATGCCGGAGGTACGGCAAGCAACGCGTCAACGGCCGAAGCTTGGGATGGTATGACGGTAGGAAGTGCAACAGCAAAAGATGTTTCCGCAAAATTAAAATATTTGTCCGAAAACGACCAAAAAGCTTATGTTGATGCATTAACCGCGGTTGCGCCGGAAGTTGCCCCGATGGTTCAAAAGACACAAAGCGAAACGGCTAACCAAGTGTTTGGCGCTGTTAGTACGCGTTTGACTGGTGGTTCCGTTGCTACCGGTGGTGAAGGTATGGCCTCTGGTGATAATATTTTTGAACGTGCAGCCATGTGGGTTCAAGGCTTGTTTAATAAATCTAAACTTGATGATACTTCAAAATCTTATGGTTTTGATGCTGATAGTTCAGGTGTTGCCATGGGTGCTGAAAAATATGTTACCGACAGCACTAAAATCGGTTTGGGTTATGCTTATACCAATACCGACATTGACGGATTTATGAGAAGTACCGATGTTGACACTCATACAGCCTTTGTTTATGGCGAATATAAACCCAGCAACTGGTATGTGAACGGTATCGCATCTTATGGTTGGTCTGATTATTCCGAAGACAAAACCATTTCAGGAATTGGTGTTAAAGCTGATTATGATGTTGAAACCTTTGGTTTGCAAGCCATGACTGGTTATGATATGCAACTCAAACACTTCGGTTTAACTCCTGAGGTTGGTTTGCGTTATGTTCATATCAGCCAAGATGGTTATACCGATTCAGCCGACCAAAAGGTATCAAGCAGTGATTCCGATATCCTAACAGGTGTTATCGGGGCTAAAGTCAGCAAAACATGGACACTTGAAAACGGTATGAACATTAAACCGGAAGCCAGAATTGCAGCCACTTATGACTTGATGAACGATGATGTTAATTCTGTTGTAACTTTGGCTAATGGTTCAGCTTATGCGGTAGAAGGTGATGCTTTAGACCGTTTCGGTATGGAATTTGGCGCTGGAGTAACGACAGAAGTCAACGATAATGTTGAATTTGCATTGGGTTATGAAGGCAAATTCCGTGAAGATTACCAAGACCACACCGGTTTGGTTAACTTAAAATATAAATTTTAAGGCTTAACAACTAGTACGAAGATGCCCTGTAATCGTTTGGTTGCAGGGTATTTTCTTTTTTTTAACAATCTTGTGCAAATAATGAACTATGAGAAATGGCTTCTATAAAATTTTAGTTGCGATTTTTTTGTTGAGCGGATGCCAAAGTGTTTCCGTTCCTCCGTCATATGAATATAAAGAAATTGCAACGAGAGATTTCACAATTGCAAGTTGGCAAAAAATCACGGAGCCTAATGGGGTATATAAAATATACATAGAAGGGGACGGCTATGCATTTAACGCACACGGACGCCCCACACAAGACACGACACGAGGATTTTCAGTTTTAAGTTCAAAGAATAGCCAGAAATAAATTTTGTTGTTAATTCATTGAAAATAATACACAAAACATAAAAACGGCGTTCTATAAAATTAATCAAAAATCTTGTGATTTATGCATTTTTCCGAACATAATTACACCAAAATTACACAAGAAATAAATCTGAAAATAATAGTCATCTTAGCCAATTCTAACAAACTGCACACAAGTATTAGAAAGTCTCAAAATAAAAATTCTAAACTGAAATAACTAGCCAAACGGTTACAAATTGTAACCAGTTGAAAATGATGGCCTCAGACGGAAAATGCGTAACACAGACGTTGCAGATACAGAAAAACTATTGCGTATTATTCAAAGTATCCCCTCCACCAAAGCTGAACCATTTAAATTATGGCTTGCTAAAGTTGGACGCGAACGACTGGATGAGTTAGCAGAGGTTTCCACAACAGAATTTTCTAAAGAACATAATCCAGAAATTTTTGAGGAGAGTAAAACGATTGCAAGAATAAGGTGGTGAAGTCGCAAAAAGCGCACGACAAAACATCGAAAAACAACTCGGACATAAAGTTGTTACCCCCAAAAATGCAAAAGATATTAAAGAAATTGAAAATCAAAAACAATAATTACCAACAATGTTATTTCCCGTCGTTTTCCTGCGTTTTGAGTGTAGGGATTGATTTTTGACGATAAACTTATCGTAAAACAACTATATTGCCATGGCTGACATGGAAAACGCACAAAATAAAATGATTGTCATTAAACTTATTTTTACTGTTGATTGTAATTATATTAACTGATAAATATTAAAAACAAAACCCGAAGAGAAATTAATCCAATCGGGATTTTGTTACTTACAGTACAATGAACTATATTTTTTTTAAGTTCTTTTTTAATTTTTTTGCATCTTTTAACAAAGCTTTTACATTTTTATATTTTTGTTTTGCTTTGCTTTTTCTCTCTCCTATAACTAAGTTCTTCTTAATTTTATATTTGAATTTCTTCAACAGAAAGTACAAAGGATGCATCAAAACATATTTTAACTTTTGATCTCGATTGTAATCAGAATTTGTTATAATATTTTCTCTTTGATTATCTGCTAGTTGATTTGCTTGCACTAATCTAAGTAATATTTCCTCATAAAATGGAGATTTTCTTGCATATTGCCACCAGATATCGGCACAATCTGATTGAGGTGCTTTCCATGGTTTCGGACTATTAGCGTAATGAATTATTCCTTTGCTACTATTTCGCCCTTCACACCAAAACTTAACTGATAAATATGGAACTTTATTTAAACATTCTTTAATAAAATCATTAGTTATTGTATAAGAATTCCATTTACTGTCTAGAAATTTTATATTACCATCCAAGAGCATATTTAACATATCTTGCTCATAAACTTCTACTTTACTTATATGCTTTTCTAAAAAAAGTTTTAAATAATCTAGTGAATACTTTTCTCTATAAGATTTACAATTAAATAACAATGTTCCTGTATTTATATAGTCATGAGGATTTTTTAATTTCATATAATTAATGACATAATCCAATTTATGTGGTAGTACACCACATATCATTCCTTCATGTACAATATCCTTAACCCCTGCAGCTAGATATCCTGTCAAATCAGTATTGTAAAGCTCCTTCAAATCTTCTCTACAGATCATATCTGCATCTACTACTAAAACTTTATTAAAATTTTCAAGCATATGAGGAATTACTAATCGATAATAAAGGTCTTCACTATATACGGAATGAAATATTTTTTTTGTTATTCCTGCTAACGACCATGCTGGATTGTAAAATCTTAAAGAAATATTTGATTTTCCTTTAATGATTTTTAATAATAATTGTTTTGATATTTCAGAAATATCTTTACTAAAAATTATAAAATCATAATTATAGTTTGGAGAGCATTTTTCAATAGCAGATAAAAGAAATGTACTAAATATGGAGGCATAATTATTATTAAAATTAGAAGCAATTACGATATTATTAGATTTAAACGCTGGTTTAATGTTATGTATTTTTTCAGGATGTTCTACAAAAAGTAAGGGTAATTCATTAATTTTATAATTTTGCTCTGCCATCCACATAGCCCATATACCAACTAATCTCTCTGCGATTCCTGCTAATGCTCGAGTCTGCTGGGTATTATAAGATGACATATCTATTGTTTTTTCTAGTTCAAATAAGATATCAAAAAGCCAAGAACAAAACTCATTAAAAATTGTATCTTTCATAATAAAGCAATTATATAATCTACTATAAATAGTTTCATACATATATTTTTGTACAACTTCACTCATTTGTGGATACTTTTTTTGTATAATTTCAATGGCTTTATCTACATCTTTCATAAAATGCCAGTCAGGATAAAAAGACATTGCCTCATAATTTGATTTAAATGACAATAAGCTTAAGTCAAGAGGTCTTATAAAAACCGCATCATATCCTATTATTTCTTTCTGCAATTCATCTTCACTTAACCCATATTTTTTTATAGCATCATCATCTAGAAATTGGGTAATTAAACATCCTGCTGCGTGAGAAATATTTATAACTGTTTCAAATTTTTTCTGTGTCGAAAAATATCGACGATAGTGGCATAGCCCGTAATAATCTGCTTTTTGATTTTTCCATGCCCAATATAATACTGTTAACTCACAAAAAGACATTCTTTTTTCTGAAATATTATCTCCGGTATTATCCCCTTGTATATCTATATTTTTTCTTTTATCAAAAACAGCTCCACATTTAACTGGTATAAAAAAATTATTTTTTAATTCTTCTGCTTCTACATCAATTCGATGCGATACAAAAATTTTAATATCTTTATTTTTCATAAAAATTTCTCCTATTTCAATGATTGTTTAATAATTTCATTTAAACCTTGTTCTATTGAATATTTAGGGACAAAGCCGACCTCTTTATTTAAGCGCGTACTATCTCCCACAACTCGAACCTGTTGCGGACTTGCCTGTTCATTGAACACAACAAGATTTTCTTTTCCCATTGCTTGAGCAATTTTCATAACGTAATCATGGATACTAGTGTCTTTTCCTGTGCAAATATTAACCACGCCTTCAACGTTACTATCTAAAAATTTCACAAAGGCTGCGGCTATATCCTTTGTGTAAATATAATCACGAATTAATGAACCGCTACGAATAACAACCTCTTGATTAGCTGAAAGATGATTAATAACATCGGAGGTTAATCTTCTTGGGTCTTTTTCTTTCCCAAATGCTGAAAATATTCTACCCCAACCAAAAGAAATGTTATTGTTGTGACAGTATACTTCGGCTATTTTATGAACAAAATCTTTACACTGACTATATATATTAATTGGCTCGGCCGGCATAGTTTCTTTCAAAGTCTCATTATGGTAGCCATATTCTGCGTAAGTTCCGGCCATTACAACTCTTTTACCTCCATATTTATGAAAAGATTTTAACATATCAATTGATGATGTTAAAAAATCAAAATTCATATTATCATTAAATAGACCTGTACTTAACCACGCATAGTGTAACAAATATTCCGGCTGAACATCAGAAAACATTTTATCTACAGCATTTTTATCAAATAAGTTTGCCTTAATATAGGTTACGTTATCTGTACTTACCTCATCGCCCATTGTCATAACATAAACTTTAAATCCGGCATTCAATAGGCAAGGAATAGTTTGTGTTCCAATTAATCCTGTACCTCCGGTCAAAATGACTTTTTTCATTAAACATCCTTTCCATTTTTTAAATCTGCTTTTTTAGGATAAAGCGTTATTAAAAAAATAAAAACATTCATCTTGTGTCGAATAAGAGCCCTGCAAAACCTGCCTTAAATCGGGCGTATACATTCTTACACCGACCCACTTTGTTTCAAGCTTATCTGCTGAAACTCCCCAGTATTTTTTTGTATATACAAAAGGAAAGTGTTCCGCAAAATAGTTTCCGTATTGAACTCTTAACCACTCGTCATAGGTTACGATATTGGAAATATCCTTTTGAGGTCTATTAACAAAATCTGTTATAATATCTACTTTTTCTTGTATTGGCAAAGGTGCTAGATTATTTTGAGCAGGATGACGCAACCAGAATCCTTTGTAATAATTACTCGGAAAAGGAATATGCTCAATCATTCCCGTTGAAGCGGCAAAAAGACTTTTATCATTTTCATCTGTCGCAAAAGAAAAGTGCACAAAGCGATCAAAGCGGAAACCGTCAATGCTGAAATTTCCACACAAACCGCCCCAGTCGTTATCTTTTTCATAAATAACGCTATCAATACCTTTTTGTTTGAGGTGGTAGCCGGCCGAAATACCGGCTATCCCTGCACCTAGAATAACATTATTTGGCAAGATGCTCTCCATGTTCTAAAATTTGTTTGACACAGAAATCATACATATCATGGCCATGCAAAGCCTCTTTGTACCAATCAACGGTCTTCTCAATAGCTTCTTGCAAGCCCCATTTTGCTTCCCATTGCAACATGACATAAGCTTTGGTGACATCCAGATTGAGCAATGTGTTTTCATGTACCGCATTAGGATCTGAGGCGTCTACAACTTTTCCTTTGCCATAATAATCCACCAAGCGTTTAACAACCTCAAAAACCGTTTTATTGGCTGAAATATGAGGACCAAAATTAAATGAGGTTGCATATTCGACAGGGTTTTCTATCAACTTCTGACCGACCTTGAGGTAACCAGATAATGGCTCCAAGACATGCTCCCACGGACGTGTGGCTATCGGATTACGAATTTCGATATCCTTTCCGGCCTCTATATAACGAATACAATCCGGAATTAAACGATTATCCGACCAATCACCACCGCCAATCACATTGCCAGCTCTAACACTTGCAATTGCTTTACCATGTTTGGCATAATCTTTGGGATTAAAGTAAGAATTACGATATGACGAAATCATTAACTCTGTGCAACCTTTGGAAGAAGAATAAGGATCATAGCCTCCCATGCGGTCTGTTTCTTTATATCCCCAAATTTGTTCAACATTTTCATAACATTTGTCAGATGTAATCATTACAACTGTTTTAACACAATCATGTAAACGGACAGCTTCCATAATATTTAATGATCCCATAAGATTGGTTTCATAAGTTTCTTTTGGATACTGATAAGCCGTACGAATCAAAGCTTGTGCCGCCAAATGGAAGATTATTTCCGGCTGATATTTTTCAATTGTTTCGGATAAATGAACAAAATCTCTAGTATCGCCACGAACATCAGCATAAAGTTTGTCGTGTAAGTGACAAGCTTCAAAATTTCCCTTATCCGAATAAGGATCTAAAGAATAACCAACAACCTTGGCTCCCATCATGGTTAACCAAATTGACAGCCATGAGCCTTTAAAACCAGTATGGCCGGTTACTAAAACAGTTTTACCTTTATATACGTCATTATACATTATGTATTCTCCACCATTCGATTGTCATTTTTAAGCCTTCTTCCAAACTATATTTTGGCGTCCAGCCGATTGATTTTAGTTTTGCATTATTTCCGACAACAACATCATCGCCAAAGGCAGCCGGAATTGCGCCCCAAAGAATTTTTCCGTTGTAATTGGTTAATTCCGCAATTTTATTTACGATTCTACGAAGTTGTACCGGTTGGCCGGAGCAAATATTAACCGCACCTTCAAGATTGCTCTCAAAAACATCAATAATTCCTCTTGCGGTGTCTTCAACATGCAAATAGTCTTGGAATTTCAAACAATCACTGACTTTAACATCTTCGCCTTTAAGGCAAGAATTAATCACCGAAGGCATTAATCGCTGAGGTTTCTCATTAGGACCATAAAGATTAAAAATTCTCGGCCACTTAAACGAAATGTTATTTTGCTTGCAATATTGTTGCGCAATCCGAAAAAATGATGACTTACAGATTCCATGAAGAGACAAATTTTCTAATGGAGACTTATTTTCTGTTAGATAACCATAAGAAAAATCATATTCCGAAACTGTTCCATTACACTGAAAAACTTTTCCTCCATTTTCATGAAAAGCCTTTAATAAGTGCAGAGAAGACATAATCCAATCAACATTCAGATTAGATACATGACATTTCGGGCCGACATACCAAGCCAAGTGAATAAGATTTTCAAAATTCTTTTTATAAAAAAAATCATAAATTTCTTTAGTGTTTAGCAAATCAAGCTTATGTACAACAAGATTATTTTGAGGCAAAAGCTTTGCTTCATGCTCTATAGCATGCACTTCATAGCCACGGTTCAATAATTCTTTCGTAACCTGTGAGCCGATAAAACCTGTTGCTCCGGTCAGCAAGACTTTTTTCATAAACCTACTCCCACAGCTTCCAAGGAGCCTCACCGGCTGCCCACATTTTGTTCAAATCTTCTTTATCTTTCAGCATATCCATTGCACGCCAAAAACCTGTGTGCTTATAGGCATTCATTTGTCCGGCCTTGGTCAAATTCTTGAGAGGATCTTCTTCCCACATCATGTTTTCGCAATCATCGGGAATATAATCAAAGACTTCCGGTTCACATACAAAAAATCCGGCATTAATCCAAGAACCGCTTTCTTTAGGCTTTTCAGCAAAATTTGAAATTGTTCCGTTTTCTTCTATTCCCAAAGCTCCCCAGCGTCCTTCCGGCTGATAAGCGGTCAAGGTACAAAGCTTTCCTGATTTTTCATGATTTGCTATCAACGCCGGAATAGCTATATTTCCTACACCATCACCATAAGTGAGCATAAAGCGTTCGTTTCCAATATATTTTTGCGCTTTTTTAATACGACCTGCCGTTTTGGTATTACGTCCGGTGTAAAGCAACGTAACCTTCCATGGCTCGCAAGAATTTTGATGGACCGTCACATCGTTTGTTGACAAATCAACCGTTACATCGGAATTGTTCATATAGTAATTAACAAAATAGTCTTTGATAATTTCTTGCTTATATCCTGTTAAAACAACAAATTCATTAAAACCATAATGAGAATAAATTTTCATAATATGCCAAAGAATAGGATACCCTCCTATACCAACCATTGGTTTGGGTCTAACAGTTGTTTCTTCCCCTAAACGAGTTCCTAGTCCTCCGGCCAATATTAAAACTTTCATTATAAAACTCCTCTTGAAATTAAACAAAATAAACGGAATGATAGACTGATGTTAAATTCTTGATTTAACGGTGATTTAAACAAGGCTAATTGACCTTTAAATGAATGATTTTTGTAATATTGCTTTTTGAAGCGCTTTTTGTAATTCTTGATATAATTTGATAAGTTCTTCTCTTTCAGTTTTGGCATAATTTGAATCAGTTGTTCGCATAGTATCTCTAGTTCTTTCGGCAAAAGTATCTTTCCCTCATAGAAATGAGATAAAATTTTTTCATCCAACTCTTCTAAACCACAATACTTTTTGATCGCCTCAATTTGTGCACTATGAGCACTTTCCATTTGCTTGGTACTTTGTTTATGTGAAATATTTTCATGATGGAAACGATAAGAAAGCAGTTTTTCTTCCAAATTTTCAAACTTTGTTTTTCCAACTAAATCCAGCCAAAATGCATAATCTTCTGCCGGAACATATTGGCTTTTATAGTGAATATTATATTTATCTATAATAGATTTTTTAACCATAACGGTTGACTGACAAAAGGCACAACCTTCAAAAATTAGAAACGCCTCAATTGTTTCATGTCCTGATATACAAGGAAAATTTATCCTATCTTTATCATCGCCAATCACATCAGCTCTGCCACCTAAACAACCGATTTCTGGATGAGCACTAAAATAAGCTATTTGTTTTTCAAAACGCGTAGGATAGGACACATCATCAGAATCCATTAATGCAATATATTCTCCCGTTGCTTTTGATAAAGCGTAATTTCTACCTTCCGCAGGACCTACATTCATTTCAATGTGAAAAAGCTTTATTCTTGTGTCTTCATAAGATGATAAAATCTTTGACACATATCCTTTTTCACTACCGTTATCAAGAATAAGCAGTTCAAAATCAGAAAAAGTTTGATTAAGGATACTTTCAATAGCCTCTCTCAGATATTCTTCCTTGGTATTATAAACCGGCATAATCACCGAAACTTTAGGCATGGGAAGCATCCTTTTCTTCTAGGTTGTTTCGTTTAACGAAGCGGAAGACGGTATTACGAGTGACGTTGAAGCGGCGGGCGATTTCGGCCTTGGTGACATTTTGTGCCAAAAGTTTGCGGATTTCTTCTTCCTTACCGTCCAAGCGTTTTTTGATAAGTGCTCCGAGTGGACGGCCAAGTTTTACCCCCTCATTCTTCCGTTTTTTCAGAACTTTTTTAACATTTTGCGATATCAGATTGCTGCGAACATCTATGGCAATATCTATCCCTTTGAAAAAATCATCCAGGTTTTCTTTAATCTGAGCTAAACCATCACCTAACGCGCTGATATTAAATATAACAATACCTTCTGTTTCCGGCAGAATCATTTCTTTTATATTGGCAAAGGCGTAATCAGAATAAACACAATCAAGCTTTAGCTCCTGCTCTTTGGCAAAAGCCTGAACAGCCTGATACTGGCGCGTCTGCTCTGCTTTATCCTCGTTATTTTGTATATAACCTATGAACATACTAAACCGCTATCTTCAAAAAGCTTCACTTTTGAAGATAAAATTGCTATCTTATTGTAAAAACAGCGAAAAATATTTATATTACAAGGGTTTGCATAAATAAAAAAATATATCTTGAAAATAGAAAAAATGTATGTATGATACCTTTATTAATACAACAAATAAACGAACCTTTTTGAACGTTTTTTTTGCGATTCTGATTGTTCAAATCTGATACTAATAGTTTTTTAGAAAAATAAAAAATTCCTTTCTCAATGTTCCGCAGCGATGTAGTGGTGGTGGCCGGATTTAGATTGTGCGCATTTACCCCCATATGGCTGCAAAGTCTTATGACCACAGTATTGACAGATATATCCCTTCTTTTTTGTGATGTATTTTGTAAGACGCTCCAATATTTTTCGAATTGTCGTTAATTCATTCATTTTTTTGCTCCTAAAATAAACTTGTTTTATATGTCAAAATTATTGTTTAATTTATTGATTTTCCTTGATTTTATTGATTTTAAACTTGCAATTTATGTTAGAATATGTTATAATATATTATATTTGAAGTTGAGTCGATTCGTTTTGACTTCAAATATAAATCACCAAAATTTAGGCCTCAATAGTTCGCTTTTTCATCAGAGCGGATAAGGTTTTGTTTTGGTGTGAAAGGAGGACGATATGTCACCAATAACCTACAAATTCAGAAATAAGTTTGTTATCGGGCATATCGTCCACCTAAATTGTAACGTTTTGAGCTTCAACCTTGTGTTGAGGCTCTTTTTTTTTATTTTAAAGGAGTAAAACAATGACAAATATAAAACATCCGGAAATTACAGTTCAACTTTCGGGACATGACGGTAATGCATTTATGATTTTAGGCTTATGTAAGAGAGCCATGCAACGAGCTCATCTCCCGCAAGAAGAAATCGACCAATTCATGAAAGAAGCTATGTCCGGGGACTACAATCATTTATTAGCCACAACCATGGCTTGGTTTGATGTTGAGTAAAAAGGAGGTGCGATATGGAAAATAAAATTGATGTGAAAAAAATTGCAGCTCAAAACGACAAGTTACGTAAGACTTTTGAAGGTGGTAAGGTGCTGTTGACTTGCGGTATATCGGCTTTACCACTGATGCAACAACAAGAGATTATGCAAAAAGTTAGAACCTTCAATAATTTTACGGAAGATAACGATCCGTATGGTGAACACGACTTTGGCTGTTTTGAATATTGTGGACAACAAATCTTCAGGAAGATAGATTTGTATGACTTAAATTATGAGTTTTATTCTCCACAGCCCGATGATGAGACACAAACCAACCGTGTCTTAACCATTATGTTTGCGGATGAATACTGATATGAAACCGTTTAATCAAGGATATTTTTCGAGGTATTGTTCGGTTTACTCAACACTTAATGCGCTACAGGCTCTTGGCTTAAAGCTCAAATATAACGAATGGCAGGAGCTTTATGACCATATAATTTACGGTGTCAGCTATTTTGAGGCTTTGTATGAATTAAACAGTTGCGGAGCCAGTCATAAACGACTTGAGATGATTTTTCATTATGCAAATGAATGGATGGAGCAATATTTGCATCAAAAATTGATTTATGCACGGCCATATTGGAATGTGAAACTCAATTTAGCTGAGTTGACCGAAAACATAAAGCAACAAGCCATAAATGGTAAAGTGGCTTTAATACGTGTTAAGAGTGAGTTTATCGACCATTACACGATTGTTAAACGAATAACCAAAGACAAAATAAAATTTTACGACAGCTCCGACTTAGAGGATATCCTGCTTAAGAACATAGATACGACCAACTGCAGAAAGTATCAAATATGTCTTCGTCAGATATATTTCCTCTCTCTGGAGGCTGTGTAATTAAAGTATAACTTATTTAAACAGTAAAATTGGCTCCCAAAGTGTGTAATTAAAATATCTTTTGCAGCAATTTTACAAATGTATAGCGACAACTAAACGTTAAATAAACAATTAAGGAGAAAAAATGTTATTTCATTATGCAAGAGTTTCTACAACAGACCAAAACCTTGACCGACAAATACAAGAAGTCGAATGCGACAGATTATACTGTGATAAACAATCTGGTAAAAATGTTAACAGAGAACAACTGCAAGCTATGTTATCAAATTTACGTGAAGGAGATAAAATTT
>CASFMW010000018.1 GCA_949295935.1 uncultured Pseudomonadota bacterium
CGAATTGCCGGAAGGAACAGAGATGGTAATGCCTGGTGATAACATCCGCATGACCGTTAAATTGATCCACCCGATTGCTATGAACGAAGGTCTTCGTTTTGCTATTCGTGAAGGTGGTCACACTGTTGGTGCTGGTGTTGTTTCTAAAATCATCAAATAATTTTTAGAACGCATATAACAGCTCATCTAGAGCAAAAATTGCGAAGAGGGAAAAATTCATGTACTGCTTTGTACACTGGAATTTTTCCCTTTCTTATTTTTACTCTATCTGAACTATTCTCTGCGTTCTAAAGAGTGCCATGTGGAGAGAGAAACATCTTGCCTTTTGTGAGGAGTTTTTTTGTTGCAATTTTATTTTTTTGTATTATTATCGTATTTGTTCCGGTCGTCCGAAGGGCTTATGGACGAGGGACAGTGTTAGAACAGAGCCGAGTTCGAAGAAGGATGAATAAATTTATCTAGCTGGCAATTTTATTTGCACGTGCTATCTAAATTTATCAGTTTTTAGAATGAAAAATAGATCTTTCTGATGTCGGCTCCTTAAAGTAAGGAGTTTTTTTATGTCTGAATATAAATATCAACATGGTTTGAGCATTATGCGGGCGCAGCCTTTTCACATCGGCCACGCGCGGTTGATTGATTGTATGCTTAAAGACTGTGCGCAAGTGACTATCATCTTGGGTTCTATTCAAGAGCAGGGAACGGAGCGCAATCCTCTCAACTATACCACGCGCAAAAAGATGATTCAAAATGTTTATCGCAATTCACCCGATTATCCACGCCTTAAAGTTATCGGGCTATTTGACATCAACAATCCGGCGGAATGGGCAGAATATGTTTTGGACTTTATGAACGAAAGTCTGCCGCAGCTCGGGCGGCCTGATGTTTATTATGCCGGAAGTTCTTATGATGCGCACTGGTTCAAAGAAGCTTTTCGAAATATTGAATATGTTGACCGCACGTCAGAAGATTTTCCATTCGTGACCGGAACAATGGTGAGGGATATGATTAAGTTTGGCGATAAACGTTGGAAAAACTTTATTCATCCCGAAAACTACCAGTTGATTGAGGATCATTTCTACAAAAGAAAAGCAATTATCTAAATTTTTTTAATCTATCGGTCTTGGTCTTTCGCAGGGCTTATGAAAGAGAGACCGCATTTTAACCTGATAAGCCTAAGGAGATAATATTATGAACGAACGCACGTTAGTTCGCATTGATTTTCAGAACGATTTTGTGGCCGAAGAGGGCAATCTGACAATCAATAATCCGGCGCTGATTGCTCGCCATCAGCATTTTAATCAGTCTTTGCAAAAGGGAATGTTTACGCAAATTATTGATGCTGCAGACACGCATTTTGCCGAGACTTATCCGAACACCAAAGAAGCACAATCCTTTCCGGCTCATACGATTTACGGAACTTGGGGCTGGCAAAAGGCCGCCGAGTTTAAGGACAATATTCCGGTTGTTAATCTCTATAAATCAACCACTAATCTATGGAATGAAGAAAAAACTTATGCCGTTTTACAACAAGACTGGAAAGGCAAAGAAGTTTACCTTTGCGGTGTGCTTTCCGATATTTGTGTGAAACAGGCGATGAACGGCTTTTTGAGCCGCGGGGTTAAAGTTACGGTTTTAGAAGATTTGTGCATGGGGGCTAACCAGCAAATGCCCGAAATCATTCAACAGCCCGCTTATCAAAAATCAGTCGAAAACGGTGTGCTCCGGATGATGACGTCGCAACAATTTTTTCGTCAGGTCTTGAATGAGAAAAAATGTTTGTTTAATATATATCAAAATCAACTCGGGAGATAACATCATGGAAGAAATTTGGAATAAGTTAAAAAGCGGTTTGCAAGATTATTGCGCCAAAAACGGTTTCAAAAAAGTGATTTTGGGGCTGTCGGGCGGACTTGATTCCGCGATGGTGGCGGTTTTGGCGGCCGATGTTTTGGGCGGCGAAAATGTTAAGGCGGTGATGATGAAAACAAAATATACGTCATCCTTAAGTCTGCAAATTGCACAAGAAATTGCCGTGCTTAATCATTTGGATTATCAGGAAATTGATATTGATAATTTGATTGCGGCGCAAGGGGCTTTTCTGACCGCCTTTTTCCGCGAGCCGCCGAAAGGCTTGGTTATGGAAAATTTGCAGGCACGGCAAAGAGGTGTTATTTTAATGGCACTGTCTAACCAAACTAATGCGCTGGTTTTGGCTTGCGGTAATAAGTCTGAGTCAGCTATGGGCTATTGCACGCTTTATGGTGATACTTGTGGTGGGTTGATGCCTTTGGGTAATATTTATAAGTCGGATTTATACGGCTTGGCCAAGTGGCGTAACGAGCAGCTTCGGGTTTTGCCGTCCGAGGTTTTGGTGCGGGCGCCGACGGCCGAACTTAGCCTTAACCAAAAAGATGAGGATAGTTTGCCGCCTTATCCGTTGTTGGATAAAATCTTGAAAGCATATATTGACGAAGGCAAGACGATTGATGAGATTGTGTCCGGCGGTGATGACCGTGATTTGGTGGAGCAAATCATCAGCCGTTATCAGCGTATGGCCTTCAAACGTCAGCAAATGGCCGAGAGCTTGGCAATTTAAGCTTGTGTTTTTATCGAAGAGAAGCCGCTTGATGTTTGAGCGGCTTTTTTTGTGGTTTTGTCTATTGACAAAAGCGAAGCTGTCGTATAAGGTAAGGGCGATAAAATTTATTATTAATTTAAAAAACTCTATAATTATGTTAAAGATTTTTGATAAAATCGCGTTGTATTTCGGCAAAGATTTAGGTTTTTCTCGTTGGCTCAAAGCTCACGGAAATAAGCCGATTGAAAGTATTGTAACGACCATGAATGAAGAGGAGCTTAAAGAGGCCTTGGAATTCATGAACAAACGTCCGACGGAAGAGATTTATAATCCTTTCGCAAACGAGTATACTTATCCTTTTATTGATTATCGGGTGGAATATTGCAGACAGATGATCTGCAATACCTTAAGGTGGTTTGATGAGGATAGATATCGGGCTAAAATTAAGGCAATCGACTGGTCTGCAGTGAAACTTTCAGATTTGCAGTTGGAGGTTGAAGATGTTCCTGAACATGAAGAAGAAACCTCTATCGACTGGCACCGAAAAGGTATAGTCACAATCAAGCAACATTTTTCGTTGTCGTTGTCCTTGAACGTTGGCGGTGAAAAATTTAAGATTGACGGACAGCTTGATTTGCTTCCGAAGATGGGGTATTTCTCTTCTTGGGGAGCAAAAGGATTGTGGCCAGAGAGAAATGTCTATAAATCTATTCCAGGAAATTGGTTAGAGATCGTCCGTAAAGAGCTAGAAAATGATCCTGACGCTTCTTATGAAGAGAGACGAGAGCTTTTGGAGGTGTTTGCTTATAACTGGTGTGTTGGTCAGAGATTGGCAAAAGAAAAAAAGGAAGCTGCTGAAAAAATCAAAAACGAGCGATTGAAAGAAAAAATGCGTTATCGTCTGAAACATTGTTACGGGAAATAACGTAAGTAAAAGAAAAGCATTTTGCCTTTAAAGGGCAAGGTGCTTTTTTATTTTGTCTATTGACAAAAGAGGAAGTGTCATATAAGGTGAGAGTGATAAAATTTATTATTAACTAAAAAACTCTATAATTATGTTTGATTTTATAAGAAAATTGTTTATTCGTGCCGATGCGGTTCAGCCCAAAGATGAGGCGCCGGATGTGGTTGAGGACTGGCTCAAGCAACATCAGTTTGATGGAAAAAATGTTTATGAGACAATCTATTCCTTATCTAAAAAAGAACTTGAAGAAGGGCTAGCGCTTTTTTCTCAAGCTTCAAAGTCTTCTTATTTCGGTGTGGCGGTTGATGATTATATTCGGGCGTTTAAGTCGATGATTTTCGGCTTGGGGCTTGAACATAATGCTGCCGTGCGAAAGAAGATTGATTGGGATAGGCTTGAGCTTGAACAGCATCTTGTTTTAAAACCTGATGATGTTCGGCCAGAGCATTCTTGGACCGAGGTTCTTCAAGACGGGCAGTCGGTTACTCGTAATCAGCCGGAAATGTGGGTTTTTACGCTTTTGCTGGCTTATGAAGATTGCCAATATTTTTTGGCGCTGCTGATACTCTCAAAGGAAAACGGGGTCTGGTGTTTCAGCGATAGCAAAGAACAAGATGTTCCCTTAGTTACTAAGGCGGAGCTTTTGCCTTTGCCGGTTAATGCCAAAGAGCAAGTGCGCGACTTTGTTAATCAGGTTGCAAATGCGCCTATGCCCAAAGAACTGATTAAGGTTATGGTGCATAACTATTTGGTGCAAAACAATTTGAGGTAAAATTTTTTTATTATTAATTTCAAAAAAAATATCATTATGGAAAAAGAGAAAGAAAAAATCCAAGAGCTTGTCAATAAGATGGCTGCTAATTTGCTTGAGCAAGGGATTATCCTTTCGGAAGCAGTGAAAAAACAGGTTTGTGAAGATTTATGCAAAGATGCTTTGAGTTCTATTCGGGCAGAGCAAAGAACATTGGTAAAACGTGAAGTTGGGCTTCTGTTTTCGGGGCTGGAAAAGCATTTTGACTTTTCGTTCAAAGAGTCAGTGAAGTGTAATGTCGAACAAAGTGTGCTTGCTGATGTCGGATTGCTTGGAGCAAAAAAGTCAAATGAGACAAGTCTTGAGGCGACGTCGACAACTGAAACGGCGGAAACGCAAGTTTCGGTTGAAGATGAAAAAGCCGAGGTTCGTTCCGGTTCTTTAAGTGAAGAAACACAAGTTTCTGATGAAGATGAAAAAGAAGCGGCTGAACAACCGGCTTTGGTCGAAGAAGCAAAAAGTCCTGTCAAAACTGAGTATAAAGAGGAATGGGTTAAACTTCTTGCTGAATCGAGGTCTCCGAGGCCATGGACTGAGCAATGTGATGACCCTGAAATCATTCGTAAAGTGAATGAAGCTATTTGGGAACATTTGCCGATTGACAAAGAAAGACTTTCCAGAGATGCAGATTTTCGTGATGATTTAGGTGCAGATAGTTTGGAGCTTTATGTGATTGAAATGGAGGTTGAGAAGAAATTTTCTGTACGTATTCCTGATCCTGTTGTAGAAGGCCTTAAAACTGTCGGCGATGTTTATGATGCCGTGGCTTATTATGTGAAACAGAAAAAAGCAATTAAGTGTTAAGACTTATCAAAGAAAGCATTTCACTTGCAAAAGTGAGGTGCTTTTTTTGTGTTTGAGATTCTTGACTCTTTTAGTGGTATTTGTCTAAAACGGCGCTTCGGGCGACTCGATTTTAAAAACATTTTAAAAACAGCGATTTGACTCAATCTGACTCTGAGTCGGCGTTTGCGCGAAAAATATTTTATTTTTTTTGCTTTTTTTGCTTGCAATCTTTGTTTGTCTATGATAAAAAAGGGCACGGTTTTGAACAGAAAGGGTGGAATCTGCCTTTTCGTTAAACGTTTTTTGTGACGCAAAACCTTGCCAGACAAGGCTTTGCTCGGTTTTTAATCTTTAGAGGGTGACCTCTAGTTATAAATGGGAATCGTTTTTTAATGATTGATACACAGAATATAAGAATTCGCCTTAAGGCTTTTGATCATCGTTTGCTCGACTCTTCTACCAAAGAAATCGTGCACACCGCCAAAAGAACAGGCGCTAATGTCAGAGGTCCTATCCCTCTGCCGACACGAATCGAGAAGTTTACGGTTAACCGTTCTCCGCACGTTGATAAAAAATCTCGTGAACAGTTCGAGATCCGTACTCATAAGAGACTTCTGGATATCGTTGATCCGACACCGCAAACCGTTGATGCTTTGATGAAGCTGGATTTGGCTGCCGGTGTTAATGTTGAAATTAAACTTTAATTTCCGCTTGTCGGAGATTAAAATCGGGGAAATCCCCCAATGTTATAAAACAATGTTGGCCCTTGAAAGATATGGTCAACCAATTGAAAAGGAAAAATAATAATGCGTACGGGTTTACTCGCTAAGAAACTTGGAATGTCTCGCATTTTTGAAGCTGACGGTACTCATGTTCCCGTCACTGTCTTGAGTGTTGAAGGTCTTAAAGTTATCGACGTAAAAACCAAAGAGCGTGATGGATATACTGCCGTACAACTTGGTACCGGTGCCGTAAAGCTGAAAAATGTATCTAAAGCTCTTAAAGGACATTTTGCAAAAGCAAATATTGAACCGACTAAAAAATTAACTGAGTTCAGAGTCAGCGAAGACTGCTTGCTCAATGTCGGTGATGAATTATCTGTAGAACATTTTGTTCCCGGACAGTATGTTGACGTTTGCTCAACATCTAAAGGTAAAGGTTTTGCCGGTGTTATGAAACGCCACAACTTTGCCGGTTTGGAAGCAACTCACGGTGTTTCTATTTCTCACCGTTCTCATGGTTCTACAGGACAAAGACAAGACCCAGGTAAAGTATTTAAAGGCAAGAAAATGGCTGGTCATTTGGGTGATGAACGCGTTACCGTTCAAAACCTCAAACTCGTTGCCGTTGACGCCGCTAAAGGCTTGTTGATGATTAAAGGTGCCGTTCCGGGTGGTGAAAACGCTTGGGTTCGCGTTACCGATGCTCTTAAAATCACAAGTCCGGTTGAATTGCCGTTGCCTGCCGGTTTGAAAAAATCTGATGAACCTGTTGCAGTTAAAGCCGAAGCTCCGGCTGAGAATGCATAAGCTATAAGGATTGAATAATATGAAACAGGACATCTTAAATCTGGATAATCAAAATGTCGGAACCATCGAGCTGAACGATGCTATCTTCGGTCTTGATGTTCGTGCCGATATTTTACACAGAGTTGTAAACTGGCAGTTGGCCAGATTGCAGTCTGGTAACCACCAAACCAAGGGGCGTTCCGATGTTGCTCTGACTCCGGCTAAACCGTTTAAACAAAAAGGAAGCGGTAATGCTCGTCAGGGTTCTCGTAAGGGCGCTCAGTTTAGAAAAGGTGGTGTTGTGTTTGGTCCGGTTGTTCGCGACCATTCTCATGAATTGACCAAGAAATTTAGAAAGCTTGGTTTGAAAACCGCTCTTTCGGCTAAAGCTAAAGAGGGTAACCTTGTTATTATTGACGAAGCAAAATTGTCAGCTCCGAAAACGAAAGATCTTCAAGCTAAATTGAATGTCTGCGGATTGAAAAATTGCTTGTTCATTGATGGCAAGGAAGTTGATGTAAACTTCGCATTGGCGACCAGAAATATTGCAAACGTTGATGTTTTGCCTACTATTGGCGCTAATGTCTATGACATCTTAAGAAAAGACAAATTAGTGTTGACTAAAGATGCAGTCAGTTGCTTAGAGGAGAGATTGAAATGATAAAATCTAAGAAAACCGCAAGTAATGTTACTGCTAAAATGTATGATACATTAGTTCGTCCTGTTATTACCGAAAAATCTATGTTGTCTTCTGAAGCCGGCAAAGTTACTTTCATGGTTCCGTTGTCTGCTACCAAAGACGAAGTTAAAGCTGCTGTTGAAGCTATCTTTAACGTTAAGGTAAATAAGGTAAATACAGTTCGTCAGTTCGGTAAAGTAAAACGCTTTAGAGGTTATGTCGGTCAGCGTTCTGACTTCAAAAAAGCCGTTGTTACTTTGGCCGAAGGTCAAAATATTGATGTTACAACAGGAATTTAAGACATGGCTTTGAAAAATTATAAGCCCACATCTCCGGGGCTGCGTCAGCTCGTTATCGTTGATCGTAGCGAACTTTATAAAGGGGCTCCTGAGAAGTCTTTGACTATCGGTCTTACTAAGACCGGCGGGCGCGACAATTTCGGACACGTTACAAGTCGTCGAATCGGTGGTGGTCACAAGCGTAAGCTGCGTATCATCGACTTCAAACGTAATAAATTTGATGCAGAGGCTACTGTTGAGAGAATCGAATATGATCCTAACCGTTCAGCTTTCATTGCTCTTATCAGCTATGAAGACGGCGAAAAGGCTTATATTCTTGCTCCTCAAAGACTGAAAGCCGGCGATAAAGTTATTTCTGCTGCTAAAGCAGATATTAAGCCGGGTAATGCTATGCCTCTTAAGAATATGCCGGTTGGTACCATTGTTCACAACATTGAACTTAAGGCCGGAAAGGGCGGACAACTCGTTCGTTCAGCTGGTTGCTATGCTCAAGTTGTTGGTAAAGATGCCGGTTATGCTCAGCTTAAATTAAGCTCGGGCGAGCTCAGAGTTGTCAGAGAAGAATGCTTGGCTACCGTTGGTGCCGTTTCTAACCCTGATAACCAAAACAGAATGCTCGGTAAAGCCGGTCGCAACCGTTGGCTCGGAAATCGTCCGGTTTCCCGCGGTGTTGCTATGAACCCGGTTGATCACCCGATGGGTGGTGGTGAAGGTCGCACTTCTGGCGGTCGTCATCCGACAACTCCTTGGGGTAAACCGACTAAGGGTTATAAGACTCGTTCTAATAAGAAGACAGATCGCTTTATCATGAGATCTCGTCATGAAAACAAGAAGAAATAAGGAGAAAAGCTAATGACACGTTCCGTTTGGAAAGGACCTTTTGTTGACGGCTATCTTCTTAAGAAAGCTGATGCAGCGAGAAATTCAGGTCGTAATGAAGTTATTAAAATCTGGTCTCGCAGATCTACCATGCTTCCGCAGTTTGTCGGGTTGACTTTCGGCGTTCATAATGGTCATAAATTTATCCCTGTTCTCGTTACCGAGGATATGGTCGGCCACAAGTTCGGCGAATTTGCTCCTACCCGTACTTTCTTTGGTCATGGCGGTGATAAAAAGGCTAAGAGAGGTTAATTATGAGCAAGAGTAAACAAAATAGAAGAGTTGCTAACAATCAGGCTATGGCTTTTTGCAACTCCATCCGCACTTCTTCTCGTAAGCTGAACTTAGTTGCACAGTCTATCCGCGGCTTGAGCGCAGAAAAGGCTGTTGCCGAACTGAGCTTCTCTAAGAAGAGAATCGCAAAGTCAGTTCTTAGCGTTTTGCAATCTGCTATCGCTAATGCTGAAAATAATCACCAGCTCAATATCGACAAGCTTTATGTTTCTGAAGCTTATGTCGGTCAGGGCTTAGTTATGAAACGTATGCACGCACGTGGTCGTGGTAGAGGCGCTCGCGTTTTGAAGCCGTTCTCTAACTTGACTATCGTTGTTACTGAGCGTGGGGAGTAAGTTTATGGGACAGAAAGTAAATCCTACAGGTCTTCGTTTGGGTGTTAACCGTACATGGGACTCTCGCTGGTATGCTGATGAAAAGTTCACAGACTACCTCCACGAAGACTTGAAAATTAAAGAGTTCTTGAAGGACAAATTGGCTCAGGCCGGTATCAGCCGTATCGTTATTGAACGTCCGGCTAAAAAAGCCAGAGTTACCATTCATTCGGCTCGTCCGGGTGTTGTTATCGGTAAAAAAGGTCAGGACATTGAAAATCTGAGAAAAGAAATTCAGAAAATGACTGATTCCGAAGTCCAGTTGAACATCTTGGAAGTTCGTAAACCTGAGTTGGATGCTCAGTTGGTTGCTGATTCTGTTGCACAACAGTTGGAACGCCGCGTTGCTTTCCGTCGTGCTATGAAGAGAGTTATGCAGTCTGCTTTGCGTTTGGGTGCTGAAGGTATCAAGGTTAGCTGCTCTGGTCGTTTGGGCGGTGCTGAAATTGCTCGTACCGAGTATTATCGTGAAGGTCGTGTGCCTTTGCATACTCTGCGTGCTGACATTGATTATGCAACCTCAACAGCTCATACCACTTATGGTGCCTGCGGCGTTAAAGTTTGGATCTATAAGGGCGAAATTATGGCTCATGATCCGATGGCGCAGGATAAAAAGTTGGCTGAACAAAAATAATGTATTAGTTGGCGGTGGTCAGAGCGAAATCCTTGCTTAATGAAGTGTTGAAAATCGTTTTGACCGCCAAAAACTCTAAACCGCATGAAAGTTTTTCAGTTAGGCCCTGTGGATATAAAAATCCCTGTTGACAAAATTTTGTATATGTATTATACTTACGCGAATTTTGATTATTGGTCTCACTGATTTATACTACATGAGATTAGAATTAAAGGTAATATAAGAATGTTAAGTCCTAAAAGATTAAAGTTCCGCAAACAGCACAAAGGTCGTATTCACGGCTTGGCTAAGGGCGGTTCCGAATTAAGTTTCGGTTCATATGGCTTGAAGGCTCTGACTCCGGATCGTGTTACCGCTCGCCAAATCGAGGCAGCTCGTCGCGCGATTACTCGTGAAATGAAAAGAGCCGGAAGATTATGGATCAGAATTTTCCCAGATGTGCCGGTTTCTGATAAACCTGCTGAAGTCCGTATGGGTAAAGGTAAAGGTTCTGTTGAATATTGGTGCGCAAGAGTTAAACCCGGTCGAATCATTTTTGAAGCCGGTGATATTGATGAAGCTACCGCTCGTCAGGCTTTTGCTCTGGGTGCTGCCAAACTTGGTATCAAAACTAAGTTTGTTAAACGCCTGAACTCAGATTTGGGAGTACAATAATATGGTTAAAACAAAAGATCTTCGTGCTTTGTCGCTCGATGAATTGGAAGCCAAATTGGTAGAGAACAAAAAAGAACTCTTCAATTTGAGAATTCAGCAGGCTACTGGACAACTCCAGAATACTGCCGTTTTCAAAAATATTCGTCGCGAAATAGCAAAAATCAACACGCTCATCGCTGAGCGCAAGAAGAATAGTTAGGGAGTGTTAAATTATGCCTAAAAGAATTCTTCAAGGTGTTGTTGTTAGTGATAAACAGGATAAAACCGTAATCGTCAGCGTTGAGCGTCAGGTTATGCACCCTGTTTACAAGAAGTTCGTCAAGAAGAGCAAAAGATTTGCTGCTCATGATGAAAATAATCAGTTCAAAGTCGGTGATGTGGTCTCTATTCAAGAATCTAGACCTTATTCTAAGACTAAAACTTGGACTGTTATCGTTGATAACGCCTAAAGGAAAAGGAAGTAAGAAATGATTCAGATGCAAACCAACCTGGATGTTGCAGATAATTCAGGAGCACGTCAGGTGCAGTGCATTAAAGTTCTTGGCGGGTCCAAGAGAATGCATGCAACGGTCGGTGATGTCATAGTCGTTTCCGTTAAAGACGCTATGCCAAAAGGACGTGTTAAAAAAGGCGATGTCCTTAAAGCTGTAATCGTTCGCACAGCCAGCGATATCAGACGCAAAGACGGTAGTGTTATCCGCTTTGATTCTAACGCTGCGGTTCTCATTAATAAAGACGGTGAACCTATCGGTACCCGTATCTTTGGCCCTGTTACAAGAGAACTGCGTGCGAAGAAATTTATGAAAATAATTTCATTAGCACCGGAGGTTTTATAATGAGCCTTAAACTTAAAATTAAAAAGGGTGATCAAGTCATCGTTTTGTCTGGTGATGATAAAGGCAAAACCGGTGAAGTCGTTAAAGCTATGCCTAAAGAAGGTAAAGTGGTTGTTCAAGGTGTTAATCTTGTTAAAAGACACACTAAACCCAGCCAAACTACTACTGGCGGCATCATAACGAAAGAAGCACCTATTAATGCGTCAAATGTTGCTCTTGTTGATCCGAAGACCAGCAAGGCTACTAAAGTCGGCTACAAAGAGCTGAACGGCAAAAAAGTCCGCGTTGCTCGTAAGTCCGGTGAAGTAATCGATAAGTAAGGGAATATCTAAATGACTAATTTTGAAAAACTTTATAACGATGTCATTAAGAAGTCTCTGGTGGAAAAATTCGGTTACAAGAACCCACACGAGATTCCTAAGCTGACTAAAATCGTTTTGAATATGGGTATCGGCGAAGCTGTTACCGATAAAAAGAAACTGAACAATGCTGTTGAAGAAATGGCTTTAATCGCTGGTCAAAAACCGGTTGTTACTAAAGCTCGTAAATCAATCGCTACCTTTAAAGTAAGAGAAGATATGCCGATTGGCTGCAAGGTTACTCTGCGTTCTGACAGAATGTATGAATTCCTTGAAAGATTGGTCAATATGGCTTTGCCGCGCATCAGAGATTTTCACGGTATTACCGGTAAAAACTTTGATGGCAGAGGTAATTTTGCTTTCGGTATTAAAGAGCAGATTATCTTCCCTGAAATCAATTATGAAAAGGTTGAGAATGTTAGAGGTATGGATATAGTTATTTGTACATCTGCTAAGACAGATGAAGAAGCTAAGTTCCTTCTCACTTCTTTTAACCTTCCTTATAAGAAATAAGCGGAGATTTGAATAATGGCAAAAACAAGTTCAGTTTATAGAAACTTGAAAAGAGTTAAGATGGCTGAGAAGTATGCTAATCGTCGTCTTAAATTAAAGAAAGTTGCTGATGACAAAAATGCATCTCCGGAAGAGAGATTTAATGCTACTTTGAAATTGGCTGAATTGCCGAGAAACTCTGCTCGTGTTCGTATTCGTAACCGTTGCAAAGTTACCGGCCGTTCTCGTGGTGTTTACCGGAAGTTTGGCCTTTGCCGTAATGAATTAAGAAATATGGCAAGCTTTGGCGAAATCCCCGGTTTAGTTAAGTCTAGCTGGTAAGTTGGGAGGTTAAAGACTATGTCTATGTCTGATACTTTGGGCGATATGCTCACACGCATTAGAAACGCACAAAGAGCGAAGAAGAATGAGGTCGTTTCTCCTGCTTCTCGCTTGCGTGAAAGTGTTTTGGAAGTTCTGAAAAAAGAAGGTTACATTGCCGGTTATGAACGTGTTAATGTTAAACCTGGTATTGATGAACTTCATATCAAATTGAAGTATCATGAAGGTACTTCTGTTATTACGGAAATTTACCGTGTTTCGACTCCGGGTAGAAGAGTTTATTCTTCTGTTAAAGATTTGCCCAGAGTTTATAACGGCTTGGGTATCTCTATTATCTCTACTCCGCAAGGTGTTATGAGCGATAATGATGCTCGTAAAGCTAATGTTGGCGGTGAAATTCTTTGTCAGGTCTTTTAAGGGAGAAATCGGATGTCTAGAATTGGTAAATATCCTGTTGTTATCCCTAATGATGTTACCGTTGCTCTTGACAATGATGTTGTTAAAGCAAAAGGTAAACTGGGAGAATTAAGCGTTAAGTTTGATGCCGGTCATGTTTCGGTTAAAATCGAAGACGGTAAAGTTGTTGTTGCTCCTTTGTCTGAGTCTAAGACGGCTCGCGCTTTGTGGGGAACAACCCGCGCTGAAATCAATACGATTGTTAAGGGCGTTCATGAAGGGTTTAAGAAAAATCTTGAGCTCGTCGGCGTTGGTTATAAAGCCCGCGTTGCCGGTAAAACTCTCGTTTTGTCTTTGGGCTTTTCTCATGATGTAAACTTTGAAATTCCTGAAGGTATTTCTATTGTTTGCGCTAGCCCGACTCAATTGACAATTTCTGGTGCGGACAAGCAACTGGTTGGTCAGATTGCCCAGAATATTCGCAAATACAGAAAACCTGAACCTTATAAAGGAAAAGGTATTAAGTTTGAAGGCGAATCTATCCGTCGTAAAGAAGGCAAGAAAAAGTAAGGATAAGTAAATGAATACGCCAAGAAAGTTATTTGAAAAAAGAAAAGCTCGCGTTAGAATCGCTTTGAAAAACGCTGCTAACGGCAAACCAAGACTTTCGGTTTTCCGCAGCGGTAAGCATATCTACGCGCAGATTATTGACGATCTTAAAGGTGCTACTTTGGTTTCTGCCTCTACTTTGGATAAAGAAATCAGAGATTCTCTTAAGAAGTCTTCAACTGTTGAAGCTGCAGGCGTTATCGGCAAAACCATTGCTGAACGTGCTGTTAAAAATGGTGTTAGTGAAGTTGTCTTTGATAGAGGCGGCTATATCTATCACGGTCGTGTTAAAGCATTGGCTGACGCTGCACGCGCTGCCGGTCTGAAGTTCTAGGAGAGATGATATGGCACAAAATGTAGATCGTCGTAAGGCTGAGAAAAAAGAAGAATTGGTCGAAAGACTGGTTCATATCAACCGCGTTGCTAAGACCGTTAAAGGTGGACGCAATATGTCTTTTGCCGCAATCGTTGTTGTCGGTGATCAAAAAGGACGCGTCGGCTATGGTTCTGGTAAAGCTACCGAAGTTCCTGATGCTATTACCAAAGCAACCAATGAAGCTAAGAAAAATATGGTTCGCATTCCGTTGCGTGAAGGTCGTACTCTTCATCATGACGTTAAAGGTGCTTTCGGTGCCGGTAAGGTCATTTTGAGAACTGCTCCGGCCGGTACCGGTGTTATTGCCGGCGGACCGATGCGTGCTATTTTTGAAGTTCTCGGTGTGCAAGATGTTGTTGCTAAATCTATGGGTTCAAACAATCCGTACAATATGATTAAAGCAACCTTTGATGCCTTGCAGTCAATTAATTCTCCGAGAATGGTTGCTGCAAAACGTGGCAAGAAAGTCGGTGATATTGTCAGCCGCCGTGAAAACTCTTCAAATGTTAAAATGGAAAAAGAGGAGGCTTAATCATGGCTAAGAAAACAATTAAGGTTACTCAGATTGCTAGTGCTATTGGTCGTCCTGCTGATCAGAGAGCTACTCTTGTTGGTTTGGGACTCAATAAAATGCACAAAACCAGAGAATTGGAAGATACTCCTTCTATTCGAGGCATGATTAAAAAAGTCAGCCATTTGGTTAAGGTTGAGGAATAAGCTGAAAGGGGTGCTCAAGAAGGAGGAGACAAGAGGCGCAGAAAGGGCAAAAGCTGTTGAGTGTGCGAAGATTGCATGGTAACGAGAGATATGGTTTTGCCGTTATGCTGAAAATTCTTGCTTGATTGAGTACCCAATAAGCTCTAGCTGAGTTAATTAACAAAATTAGGTGAAAAACAATGAAACTTAATGAAATTAGAGACAACGAAGGCGCAAGAAAATCTCGCAAGCGTGTTGCTCGCGGTATCGGAAGCGGCTCCGGCAAAACTGCTGGCAGAGGTCAGAAGGGTCAAAAGGCTCGTTCAGGCGTTGCCGTTCGCAGTTTTGAAGGTGGTCAGATGCCGATTTATCGTAGACTTCCGAAACGTGGTTTCAAAAATCCGTTTGCTAAGAATTTTGCGATTGTTAATCTTGACAGCATTCAGAAGGCTATTGATGCCGGAAAATTGTCAGCCAATGAAATTAATGTTGAGTCTTTGTTGAAGGCTAACGTTATCAGCAAGACTTTGGACGGTGTTCGTTTGTTGGCTCGCGGTGCTGTTACCGCCAGCATTAACATTACCGTTAACGCTGCTTCTAAGGCTGCTGTTGCTGCTGTCGAAAAAGCCGGCGGAAAGGTTACGATTGCCTAAGTTGGTTTAAGCAATGTTAAAAAAGGCGAGGAAATTTCCTCGCCTTTTTTGTGCGTTGTGAGAGAAGGAAATATTAAAGTTTTTTATGCATTGTAGTTTAAAAAGGATATATTAAAATTATATATGTCAAAATTTGTCTAAGTGGTTGATGGGAAGGATGTTGCGAAGGAGAGAAGAGAGAGAGGAAAATTTGGGAGAAGGAAGAGAGTGGAGAACAATGTGGTGCAAATAAATCTAAAAATATTTTAATTCTTTATGGGCGGAAATCCTTTGGATTTTAAGAACTCAAAGCAAGATGACATTTTGGTTGTTTTGGTCGCAAATTTGTGCATTCTATAAAGTGATAACATATTAATTTTATTCTATTATTTTGCAGGCAATTTTTCATATCTCTTAGTTTTTGAGAAAATGATTAATTCAATTTAGTAGAATTTTATTTATTAATAAAAGGAGAGATTGTCTGGTCTTTTCTTATAAAATTTATGGAATATGAAAAAAACAATTTATGCTGCTATAGTGGTGGCAGCTTTAGGAATTGTAATTTTCTGGATTGCTGGATTTAACGGTAATTTAGAAGTTTCTAAATGGTCATTGTTAGCCGCAGGGATCGCGGCAGGAGTGGCTGATGCGACAATAGGATTAAAATTGCTCCGCTGTTGGCAGAGAGGATATTAATCCACCAATCACAAAAAAATAAAACGGAGTTTCATTTCGAAGCTCCGCTTTATTTTTGCGGAGCTTATTTGTTTGACGATTTTGTTTTGGGTGGTGAAAAGCCGGCGTGTCCGTTTATTTTCCTGCTGAAATTTAGTTATTTGTATGAGCATCCTTGGCTTTAATTAATTTACATCGCCTAAGATAATTGTTTCTTTGATGTTTTTTAGGTCTTTGAGATATGGAATAATCGCTTTGGGATAAAAGTCAGATGTGGCTAAATCATCAAGGGAAATCCATTTGATTTCTTCGCCGTCGCCGTCCGGCTCTGTGCCAAGCGACAGCTTGGAAAAATCATCAACCTGACATTCAAACATCAATTCAGCTTGATGAAAGCAGTCTAAGTCAAGCGTTGTTTTATGATTTTTAGCAATATAGTCGCGGACAAAAACCAGTCTTGTCGGTTTAACCTCAAGATTTAATTCTTCTTTACATTCTCTTATCAGCGCTTCTGTCATGGTTTCGCCCCATTGATGTCCTCCTCCGGGGAGTTTGCAAAAGCGTCCACGGCCGTAATCGCAGCTTTCAACTAGCAATTTGCCATCCTTAATGATGATGGCTTTCATTGAATATCTGAATACTTTTTCTTCCATTGTGTTTTCCAAAGTTTTTTACATCATATTTATTTTTTGTTAGGGCGTCAATTTTTAAATTTTTTGGCTTAAGGATATTTGGGTCTTTTTCTTTTAAAAATGTCTAAAATTTCTCTTTACGAATTGTTAAAACTATGGTATTATGCTTTTTGTAAGGCGTAAACTCGTTTTATGCCCAGTACCGAAAAGGTGCGGAGCCTTCATAAGCTCTCTTGTAGTGTACGGCGTCCTAGGCAACGTCGAAAAAAGGCATATATATCTCTATGCCGCAATGTCCCCGCGGTAAGGCCGGGGAGCTTTGAGTGTATGTTCAGAAATAGTGGCGACCTACGTAGAGCCATCGTTTTAAAGACTCATCGGATCTTATTACACTACGAGATTTATGAACTCTCCGACCACCTTTTCGTCAAGGTGGTTTTTTTATTTATATTTTAGGAGAGTTAAAATGTTACTCAATCAAAAAGAATTAGCCGATGCTTATGAGGGGCTTAAAGAAACACAAGAACTTTTAGCCCCGACACATCGCTATAATGATATTGCTCGTGTCGGTGAAACACCGATAGATGCTGAATATCATGCCGATGAAGATACTCAAAAGCTTAAGGCTCCGAAAGAGGTTGAAAAAATTGAGGGACTTCCGATTGACAGTGATGAAAAAAGGAATTTGCTTGTTACCGGAGCTTATAATGAGGATAAAGATTATTTCTATCAGCAGCTCTATGATATGTCGGGTGAAAAGCCGAAATTTATTGCCGGTGGAAGTATTAAGCTCAAAGATGATTTGGCTGTTATTAACGGACATCTTTATCAGTTTTCGGATGGGAATAATGATTTGTTTTATGTAACTTCTCATGTTCATGAGCTGTTAGGAAAAGGATTTTTTACACAATATCCCGGTGGTTTTTGGAATGATGAGGAAAGGCATAAACACCGTGATGAAAACACAGTTTGTCATTGTGATAACGGTGAATATAAGCGTCTTGCCATTATTTCTCCTCATTTGGGAGATACGGTAGAAGTTACACCTAAAGGAAATTTAAAGTTTGTTGATACTTGGTATAATAATAATGACGTCAGTGTTGATATTTATGAGCTTAACTATGATAAGAAAAACTCTTTAATTAAAACGGTTTTTGAAGACCATTATGAAAAAACTATTGATTTTAGTCGTTCTGAAGAAGTGACCCGTGATGATGCTGCTTCTAAAACGCCTAAAGAGTTAGAGTTTGAGAAAAATCGTAAAATATTGGAAGAAAAAAGAAATCATTCAGTCTTTCGTTATGAGGAAAATGATTTTGAACTGCCTTTCTATTTTAAGGAAAATGAACAGTCCGGTAAAATCGAAGTTTTTGAAAAAGCTGATAAGCAAGGAAAAATGCCTTTGTTGGAGGCCGATTATATTGAACAAATTTTTGATTATAAACGTGAACGTTATATTAATAAATTAGTTTATAAGGACGGAGATACTCTTTATCAATCTGAGATTTCAAAAGATGGAAAAATTGTTCCGAAATTAAAGACTTCAAATAATGAGTTGTTCTTTTCAAAAGGAAATGTTTGGCAAAAGGTTAAACTTCAATCCAATGAAAAAGTGTCTAATGAAAATGGTTTGGAAATTGATACAATTCAAAAAGATGCGGTTCGTGGCTTTGATAGGTATTTGAAACGTCTTAATTCTGTTTATCATGAACAAGAGTTTGAAGATTTAGTCCTGTCTCGGTTGGACAATTCAGCGCAGAAAGAAAAAGTCCAGAAAGCTAAAGAAACGTTTTATAATAGTAAAGAGCGTTTGAATGCTTGTCGTGAAAAGTTGCAGGGAAAGTCTCAAGATGTGTTGACTAAAGAGAAAGCTTCTAAACCTGTACGCAAGATGATGTCGCGTTTTTTTGAACGTGATGATGGGTGGAATAGATAAGTCTTTATTTCGCTTATAACAAAAAAAACATCTAAGTCGGTTGGCTTAGATGTTTTTTTGTAATTAATCTTTGATGTTGTGGAGAAGGTCAAGGGCCAGATGTTGATAAGGGCTGTTGATTTTTTTGATTTCCTCTTCGGCGTGGGTGCAAAACTCTTCAATAAGAGGGCGGTCGCCGCGATGATCGAAATCATAGTAACAAGCCGTTATCGCAGTGTCGAGTTTATCAAGGGTTTTAACAAACTTGGCTTCGGCTGTTTCTTGAGCTTCAAACTCTTCAAACAGGTCAATTAATTGCGGATAGTCAAGCTCTTGGGCAAGTTTTTGAACGGCGTCATGTTCTATCTGATATTTTTCAGATGAGGAAATTTCTCCGGGGACAAAATCTCCCGAATAAATTTCTTGCAAATCATGGCTGAGCGCCAGTTCCAAACATTTTTCTTTGTTTAATTCCGGTGGCGTTAAGAGCATTGCTAAAAGGGCCGTTGAAAACATGTGATCTGCGTCACTTTCGGGGACAGCAATTTTTCGTCTTAACCATCCGGTGCGTTTTAAATCTTTAATTTTGCCTAAAATGGAGCATAAATTAAGGGCTGTTTGTTTCTTTTCCATAATAGTTATTTTTTATAGTTAATAATTCATTTTATCGTTATTTATATAGCTTGTTCGGCGCCGGTTGTCAATCTTTTCTTGCCTTTTTCGTGAATCTTTAAATAAAAGGGTTGAATTAAAAATTTTTTAGTGTATTAATATCTTAGCTTGTTGGGTCTTTGTGCCCGAATCATGTTTTTTAAATGTTGAATAATAAGGATATAAAAATGGTATCTTTGGCCGAAAAAATGGCATCAAATATGGATTTTGCCGCTTTCAGCAAGGCTGATGAGTTGAAAAAAAGACTTTGGTTCACTGTGCTTGCGCTTATCGTCTTTCGTTTGGGAACGTTTATTCCGCTTCCGGGGATTGATCCACATATTTTGTCTGATATTTTTGCTCGTAATTCCGGCGGTATTCTCGGTATGTTTAATATGTTTGCCGGTGGTGCGCTGGAACGTATGACAATATTCGCCTTGAACATTATGCCTTATATCTCGGCGTCCATTATTATTCAACTTGGTCAGTCGGTTATTCCGTCTCTTGCTGCTTTGAAAAAAGAAGGTGAGGCCGGACACCGCAAAGTAACACAAATGACACGTTATCTGACGGTTTTGATTACCATTGTTCAAGGATATGGTATTGCCGTTGGTTTGGAAAGCATGACCGGCAGCGCCGGTTTGTCTGCCGTGGTTAATCCGGGCTTTGTGTTTAAGTTTACGACTATCGTTTCTTTGGTCGGCGGTACAATGTTTATTGTTTGGCTCGGAGAGCAAATTACTTCTCGCGGCGTTGGAAATGGTTCGTCCTTGATTATTACCGTTGGTATTATCGCCAATATTCCGGCAGCCTTGGCTCAGACTTTTGAATTAGGTCGCGTTGGCTCAATGTCTATCGGTGTTATTGCCATGCTGTTGGTTATGGTTTTGGCTCTTATCTATGTTATCGTTTTGGTTGAAAGAGCTCAGCGTAAAATCATTATTCAATATCCGAAGCGTCAGGTCGGTATGCGCATGAGTGCGGCTGAAACCTCACATTTGCCGCTGAAAATTAACCCGACCGGTGTTATTCCGCCAATCTTTGCTAGCTCTTTGTTGCTCTTGCCGATTACGATTGCGAATCTGTCGGCCGAAAACGGGCCTGAGTGGGTTCAGGCCATGAGCCGCTTGCTTGGGCACGGGCAGCCTTTGTATTTGGCTTTGTATGCCTTCTTAATTGCATTCTTTGCCTTTTTCTATACTGCGGTTGTTTTCAATCCGGAAGAGACCGCTGATAATTTGAAAAAACATGGTGGCTTTGTTGCCGGTATTCGTCCGGGTAAAAATACGGCTGAGTATTTGGATTATGTTATTACGCGCTTGACAGTGCTTGGTGCCTTTTATTTGGTGGCTTTGTGTATCTTGCCGGAAATTTTGATTTCGAAACTCTCGGTTCCGTTTGTTCTCGGTGGTACAACTTTGCTCATCGTTGTTCAAGTTACTATGGATTTTGTCGGACAGCTTCAGTCTCATTTGATCGCTTATCAGTATGAAGGTTTGATTAAGAAAGCTGCTCTTGCTAACAGAAAGAAACGCTAATGGATAAGAACGGAAGAGGGCGTCATATCATCTTTACCGGTGTTCCGGGATGTGGTAAGGGAACGCAAGCACGAATCTTGAAAGACAAGTTGCATATTGCGCATCTGTCAACCGGTGAGATGTTGCGCGCCGAGGCCGCTAAAGCGACTCCACTCGGTTTGGAAATTAAAGCCTTGCTTGACCGTGGTGAGTTTGCAACCGATGATATGATTATTGATATGGTTTCAAAACGAATCGCCGAGAAGGACTGCGAAAACGGATTTATCCTTGATGGATTTCCTCGCACCTTGCCTCAGGCCGAAGCGTTAGAAAAAATGCTTAAAAAGCATGGAATTACTCTGGATGCCGTGATTGAAATTCAGGTTCCAGACGAAATTATTATGGAACGTATTTTGGGGCGTTATGCCTGTATGAAATGCGGTGCCGGTTATCATGACAAATTTCAAAAGCCAAAAATTTATGGCGTTTGTGATGTTTGTGGCGGTACGGACTTTTATCGCCGTGTTGATGATAATCGTACGACAGTGCAAAATCGTTTGGTTAACTATCGCGCTTTAACCTATCCGACAATTCCTTATTTTGAAAAGTTAGGGTTGTTGCGTTGCGTTGATGGTACCGGTACGATTGAGGCTGTCAGCAAAAAAATTGATAGTATTTTGGGAATCGCCTAACCTTTGCCTTAAAAAGAATCGCAAAAGGGCGTGCGGAGAATCGTCTTTGTTCCGTTTGGTCTTTGCGAATCGCTGTGAATCTACATTCGGCTTCCCTAAAAAGTTAAAATTTTCTAAAAAAATGCGTTTTTTTTAGAAATTTTAGCGATTTGTTGTTGACACTTTTAAATTATAGCCTATAATCCGGCTTAATTTTGAAAAGTGGTGATCAACTTTTTGAATGTGGTAATTAATATTTAATGGAGAGTTAATTTGGCTCGTATAGCTGGTGTAAATATTCCTACTGCCAAAAAAATTGAGGTTGCATTGACCTATATCTATGGCATCGGAAGAAAAACTGCTCAAGATATTTGCGCAAAATCGGGAATCTCCCCTGAACTTCGTGTCCATCAGTTGTCTGATGAAGACGTTGCTAAAATTCGTGAGGTTATTGATCACGATTATTTGGTCGAGGGCGAGTTGCGCCGTGATGTCGGTGTTAATATCAAAAGATTAATGGATCTCGGTTGCTACAGAGGTCTCAGACACCGTAAAGGTTTGCCTGTTCGTGGTCAGAGCACTAAACAAAATGCTCGTACTCGTAAAGGTAAACGTAAAACTGTGGCTAATAAGAAGAAGTAAGAGGTAATCCCAAATGGCAAAAGCAGTACAACGTATTAAGAAAAAAGAAAAGAAGAATATCACTGCCGGTGTTGCGCATGTGAATTCGACTTTTAATAATACCAGAGTAACTATTACCGATGCTCAGGGTAATACTGTCGCTTGGTCAACAGCCGGTGCAAACGGCTTTAAGGGTTCTCGTAAATCTACCCCTTATGCCGCTCAGGTTGCTGCCGAAGAAGCTGGTAAAAAAGCTCAGGAAAACGGTATGAAAACCCTTGAGGTCGAAGTTAAAGGCCCTGGTTCTGGTAGAGAATCTGCGATTAGAGCTTTGCAGGTTATCGGTTTTACTATCACTACTATTCGTGATGTTACGCCGATCCCTCATAATGGTTGTCGCTTGAGAAAGAGACGCCGCGTCTAATCTTTTTTCCTTTTGAAGATGATGAGGAGCTTTCCTCGTCGTCTTCCACTTTTCAAATAATTTGCATTCGTGCACTAAAAAAAGAGGACATACCAGTGATTCAAAAGAATTGGCAAGAACTTATTAAACCGACAAATTTAGACGTTACTTCCGAAGGTGGAAAGAAAGCTAAAATTGTGGTTGAACCTTTGGAAAGAGGCTTTGGCCTTACTCTCGGTAACGCTTTGAGAAGAGTTTTGTTGTCTTCTCTGCAGGGCGGTGCCGTTACGGCTATTAAAATCAATGGTGTCTTACATGAATTTTCGGTTATCCCCGGTGTTCGTGAAGATGTTACCGATATCGTTCTCAATATCAAATGCTTGGCCGTTGCCGTTGAAGGCGAAGGTCAGAAAACAATGTATTTGAAGGCTGAAGGTCCTTGCACCGTGACCGCTGCTATGATTGAAACCGGTCATGATGTTGAGATTAAAAATCCTGACCTCGTTATTTGTAACCTTGATGCCGGCGCTAAAATCAATATGGAGTTGACTGTCGGAACTGGTAAAGGTTATGTGCCAGCCGCTTTGAACAAGCCTTCCGATGCTCCGATTGGTGTTATTGCCGTTGATGCGATTTATTCTCCGGTTAAGAAGGTTTCTTACAAAGTTGAGAATACTCGTGTTGGACAAGTTACCGATTATGATAAGTTGACAATGGTTGTTGAAACAAACGGTGTTGTTACGCCGGAAGATGCTGTTGCTTATGCTGCTCGCATTCTTCAAGATCAGCTCAAACCATTCATTAACTTTGATGAGCCGGAAGCTGAGGCTGAGGCCGAGAAAGAAGAATTGCCGTTTAACAAAAACCTGCTTAAGAAAGTTGATGAGCTTGAACTTTCTGTTCGTTCAGCTAACTGCCTTAAGAATGATAATATTGTTTATATCGGCGATTTGGTTCAAAAAACTGAAGCAGAAATGCTCAGAACTCCGAACTTTGGTCGTAAGTCTTTGAACGAAATCAAAGAAGTTTTGGCTAAGATGGGTATTCATCTCGGTATGGATACTCCGGGTTGGCCGCCTGAGAATATTGAAGAATTAATTAAACGTGTAGATGAACATTTTTAATTGATTGTCAGATTTGATTAAAACCCTTACTCATAAGAGAGTGAGGGTTTTTTGTTATGTTTGGTTGGGTTTGGGAAAAATGAGAGGGAGGGAAAGAAACGTGAGTGAATGAAGTCGTTAATGAGCTCCTTGCCAGAGATAAAAAATAGCACAAAAAAAGGATTGCCAAGCGGGCAATCCTTTTTTTGTGGATTTGTGGAGCTTACAGTTTTGTGTAGAGCTCCGAGATGTCTTTCTTAAGGTCGGCACTTTTGTTAAAGTCTAGTTCGTAGACTTTTCTGCCGACAGCTTGGTATGCGGCTGTGATTCGCTTCCAGTTTTCACTCTTAGTCGGGTGCAAAATTCCGAGAGAGATGTGCGGGAAGCAAGCGAGAGCGTACCATACGTGTGTTCCGGCAATTCCGATGCAGGAGTCAATCTGTTCGTACAGATTCCAGTACATCTTGTGGGCAACTCCACGAATGCCGAATACTTCCGGATTTTCGGTATCCCCAGGGACGTAAGCATTGAACTCTTTTTTTACTTCTTGTATATCATTCAGTTCTTTGATTTTGTCAAAGTTCTGGATGTATACTAGTGTTGTATCAGCCCTTTTTATACCTGCAAAAGTTTTGCTATCAACACTTTGTTCTTTTGCTGTTGCGCCACAGCGACCATCACTTATGGTCTTTTTGTAGGCAAACATAACGCTTTTTCCGCTCAACGAATATTTCGGAAGGCTAGGGATTTCTTCCGAATTTGGTGTCAGTGTTGTTTGGGCTATTTTAAGCCATTCTTCGTCTGTTACCGCATCTTGCAGAATTTTTTCGCGGATGTTAATGCCTTCGGCAAGAAGTTGTTCACGCTCTTCCCATGTTGCCTTTACCATGTTTGGGGCAAAGAAGGAAAGATTGTTGTAGATTTGTTCTACGTGAGCGGTGAAGTCTGCTTCATTGTCTTTATCGCTGAATGCAACAGGTCTTAAGCCCATTGCTTTAGTGTAAAGAAGCCCCAAAAAACCGTGTCCAAATCCTTCAGTGATTAATCCTAACGTTTTCATAATTTAATTTTTTTTGTTAATAAATAATATTTGTAATAATCGCTTTCAAGTATTGTTATACACTAAATTTTGTCTTTTGTCAATAAAAAATACAAAAAATTTTTTGTTATGTTTAATGTCTTGTAAATTTGTTTTTTTGGTGCTATAAGTCTTTTGCTTATTTATTATTTTGTTTTACTAAAATTTTATACAATTATGGAGATGTTACAGAAAAAATTATCTGCTACTCAAATGCAGAAACTGAAAGAAAGAATTGCAAAAGCTGATCATGAGTGTGTAAGGCAACGGCTTTTAACTTTTGACATAGATATTGATTTGCTGGGAGCAAATGTGATTTTATCTGAAAAGTTAGAAAATACTTTGTCAGTCAATATTCCTCGAGATGTTCAAGATGCTATTGTTCTTGGGGCAATTATGGGACAGCTTTCTGCTTTTAATCTTAATTTGCTGATTGATAAAGTTTATCTTTCCCCTTGCAATGTTGAGAGAATTCTTTTGGCAATTAAAGATGGGAAATTTTCTGATATAACTTTTAATCATTTGGTAAGAAAATCTTACTGGTTTCAATATAAGGATTTTGAAGGATTGTTGGTACTTATATTGATAGATGGAAGTGTTTCGGAAGAGTCTTTTAGTTTGCTTTGTGAAAAATATCGTTTTAAAAAAAGCAGTTGGCAAGCTTTGTTTGAAAGTGGTATTTCTTTTTTGGTAAAGGCATATCTGCAAAAATTTTATCCAGAAATTGCATTTGATGTTTAAGGTTTTGTGTAATTATTATTTTAATTTGCTTATGAAAGCTGAGAATTTGTGTGTCGTTTTGGCATGGCTGATTTTATTTGTTGCTGTAGCAGTTGTCGGTTATGGATTTTATTGCGATAATTTGAATTATGTTGTCGGAGCTGTAATTATAGCTGTTGTTTTGATTTTATTACTTATTTTCTGGCAAGATTATCTTCAAGAAAAGTCAGATCCCCTAAATTTTGAAAATAGGCGCAAGGCTTTAGATTATGCTACGCGATTAAAGGAAGGGACAAAAAAGGATTTTATTGCAGCTTATGGTGAAGATATGTATGCAACTTTGTTGCATCGGGGCTATATTCATGAGTTTCGTTTGTCTCAGTTACAGGATAAATCTACTCGGTGGGAAATTACTCTTTTGGGGCAGAACTATTTTGATGTTTTGAAGTCTTAAACAATTTATTGAGAGCACCAAAAATAAAACGGTGCTCTTTTTTTGTTGACAGAAGTTGAGGTGGATGATAGTTTTTTTTCCGTTGATTTTTATTATTAATTTAATTTTATTGTTATGAATATTTTTAGATCTTTAAAAAAGTTTTTCTTAAAAAATTTGAGTTTGAAGCACCTTGATTTGACGACAGAGCCTAATCTTCTTTCTACGTTTGGTGTTTGGGAAAAGTGGATTGAATTAGCTGATTGGCGCAGGGTTTATAAATGTTGGAAACATAAAAATGATTTGCAAGACGATTGGGGAATGCCTCTTTATCAAGGTCGTGTACGAGATCTTTTGCAACAGCGAATGCTGCAGATTCAACGTCCGATTTTGCCTGATGAATTTTTTGCAAAACACCATAATGTTTTGGTGGTTAAATCGGATTTGAGTAGTGCTGATGTTTTGTCTTCAATTGGAAAGCAAATGACCCGAAAAATGGGCCCAAAGTTTGTTGTTGATGAAACGCACAAATTGGTCGGTTTTGCTTTGACACCAAAACTGATTATTGCGGGTGTATCAGTTCTTAGAATGTTTCCTTACGAAGCTTTAGCAGTGATTAAAGAAGGAGATTTTCGCCTTTTATCAAAAGAAGATGCGATGTTGGTTACATGGCAGAAAGACATTCTTTCAGAGATGATGAAAGAAGCGCATGCACCGGATTTGTTGGGAGTGGAAAGTTTTTCTATTGAGCTTAATGTTGGTGAGTTTGAAGATCGTGCTTTATTGTGGCATTTTTTGCCTCACGGTGAGACGCATTTGACCTCCGGTACAGAAACTTATGCTCACTTGTTGGTAAAACTTTAAGCTAAAAAGGTTGGTCTTGGGCCAGCCTTTTTTGATTTTAAAAATGATGAAGATTTTGCTTGCTTTTCAGATTTTTATATGTTATGAGTCTTGCGATTATGTTGTTTCCGTGCATCAGAAGTTTTTCACGGTGGCGGAAACGTGGTTTTATCCGCTTTGCCCTTGCAAAGCTCAGAATAATTGAAAGGAAAAGTCATGAGACACGGAATGGCTCACAGAAAATTTAGCATGACAAAAAGCCAGAGAAGAGCTTTGTTCTCTAATCTGACCAATGCTTTGCTTACTCACGAACAGATTAAAATTACTTTGCCTCGCGCTAAAGAATTAAGAACTTTCGCTGATAATATGATTACTTTTGCTAAAAAAGGCGATTTGAACAGCCGCAGATTGGCTTTGGCCTTTTTGCGTGACAATGAAGTTGTCAGCAAGTTGTTCTCGACTTTGGCTGAGCGTTATAAAGAACGCAACGGTGGTTATACCCGCGTTTTGAAGGCTGGTTTGCGTTATGGTGACTGTGCTCCGATGGCGATTGTTGAACTCGTTGATCGTGATGTTAAAGCTAAAGGCGCTAAAGATTTGGCTCGCGTTGCTGCTGAAAAGGCTGCTATGGCTGAAGCTGAAAAAGCTCAGAGCGAAGAGAGTAAATAAGATTTAAGCCGATAGGTTTTGAATTTTTTAGGTCGTCTGAAAAGGCGGCCTTTTTTTGTTGTATTGGTAAAATTTCTGAATTTTGTCAAATTTTATGTGTTATTCCAAAGTTAAAATGTTACAATTATTGCCAAAGTTAAAATGTTACAAAGAGGAAAGAACGTATAAGCAATTTTTATGAAATCCAACACAATGA
>CASFMW010000019.1 GCA_949295935.1 uncultured Pseudomonadota bacterium
CTTCATCTATGTAGTGAGTATAAAAAATTATCCCGAAAATTGCTATCGCAATCTTCGGGACTTTTTTTACTGTCCAACTTTCGGGGGACAGTTCATGAAAGCGGGCTTTTGATTAATGATTGGCATTTATCATAATACGTCTTTTATCTCTGGACCAATCTCGCTCTTTTATGGTTTCTCTTTTATCATAGAGTTTTTTACCTCTACCTAATCCAACAACCATTTTTGCTAAGCCTTTGTCACTAAAAAAGACCTTCATTGCTACCAAAGTTGCGCCCTTTTTAGCCAGCGCTCCTAAAATCTCGTTTATCTCTTTGCGGCGTAGCAATAACTTGCGGTCTCTTCTCTCAGTATGGCTTTCATATCCCTTATAGGCGTATTCGGCGATAAACATATTGCTGATATAGAGTTCACCGCTTTTTTCTATGCCATAGGCGTCGTTAATATTTGCATGGCCTTGTCTTAAAGATTTTACCTCGGTGCCGGTCAGCTCCAGTCCTGCGGTATAGGTTTGTTCTATCAGATAGTCAAAATTTGCACGGCGGTTTTGTGCAACAACGCCGTGGGCAATAAAATCAGACATTTTCTTTTTATCTGCCATTATTCTTTCTTCGCTTTCTTTTCCGTCATGCTTATATTAGAAGCACCGCCGTCTTTTCTCAAGCAACGGCCATCAATATAAGCGCCAGGCTCAATTGCTATGTTATTGTGGCTGACGTCACCTTTTAGTTTTGCGGTCTTGGCAATAAATAAACTTTCAACATCGGCAATGCCATCAAATATGCCATAAACATAAAGCCTTTTTGCATTTATTTTTCCTTTAACCTGTCCTTTTATGCCGATTACCAATTCCTCACAAGAAATATCTCCGGTTAATTGACCGTCTATATGGACTATCCCGTCGCTAACGATATTTCCTTTAAATTTAGCATTATCACTAATTATACTCGGAACAGAAACTGTTTTTCCGCTTCCCATTTTTCTGGCAAATTTTAATACGACCAATCTTTTCAAATTTTTCATATTTTTCTCCTTTTTACAACTTTGCCTGCATAAAAGGCATCGGATCTACAGGAACGCCGCGGTATAAAATTTCGTAGTGCAAATGTGGGCCGGTTGATCTGCCGGTTGAGCCAACTTCTCCCACGACATCTCCTTTCTCGACTGTATCTCCTTTTTGCACGTTCATTGAATTCATATGAGCATATTTGGTTTTGAAGCCATTTCCGTGATCGATCTCAACCATAAGGCCATAACCTTTAACAAATTCGGCTCTGGTGACTCGGCCTGCTGCTTGTGTTCTGATTTTATTTCCGGTCATACTTGCCAAGTCTATTCCTTTATGAACAGCTTTTGTTTTCTTAAATGGATCAATTCTGGAGCCAAACTTTGATGTTACCCAATAACTCCAAACAGGCTTGCCGATAGGTGTGGCATTAATAACTTGAGCATAATAATCAATATCTTCCAGATTTTCAAATATGGCATAAACCTCTTTATTCATTTCTTTATCATTTTTTAGGGTTTTGTTATCCGGAATATATGGGCCGCCGGCATCTCTTCTTTTATTGGACAGGCTGTTAAAATAAAGTCCTTTTTCTTTTAAGGCCTTATTGACCTCATTCAAGGCCTTTTTCATTTTTTCAACCTCTTTGGAAGAAACTGTTTTAACTTTATTTAAAACATCGAGTTGGATATTTCGCATCTCTTTAACGCGATCTTCCATTTCGCTTAATTGCTGCTTTAGTTCGTCACGCTCTGAGGCAACGATATCTCTTTGAAGCTGAGCCTCATATAAACTAGCTCTTTCGGTGACTGCATCAGGAGAGAGCCATTCATGCTCTTTTGTGATTTTTGCGATTCTGGCTTCAATCATTTCTGCCTGTTTTTTGTAAGCGCCCTGTTTACTGCCCTCAGCTTTTTCGAGGCCTTTCATCAGGCTCTCCATGCTTTTGTTCAAAGCGGCAAACTCGGTCATTAAGTTTTCATATGCGACTCTGGTTTGATCGAGTTGTTGTTCTTTTTTGCTGATGATACTACCTGAGCGGCGATACATATGAGATGAATATCCGCTCCAAATGCAGACTCCGGCTAATATCAACAAAAACAGAACCTGAAGCTTTGATGATATTTTAAAAACCATAGCGCGCCGTTCTCCACGGATGATTATCTCCTTGGTTGAGAACAGCGGTTTTGTTTCGCTATAATGCGGTTTGGCCGGCAAGGCCTCCATCTTTTTCTGTATTTTCATCTGCTTTTATTAAAAAAATTAAACATATCCGTTGCTTTTATAACAGATATGTTTGAAAAATAACAGCTTTTTTTATTTAAAAAAAATTTTTAGTGGATAGCTTCGTTCGTTTATTCCTCATCAAGAATAACAAACTCATCTTTTTTTACCAAATTCAATACTTTGCGGGCTCTTTCATCCAACATATCCAAGTCCAGACTCGATGAAGACATCAGTTTTATTTTTTCTTCAAGCTGAGCTTTTTCTTGGCTATATTTCGCCGCGACCTGTTCCGCATATTCTATTTCCTGACGCAAATGCAGGTAGCGGCGAAGCCCTCTTTCACCGTTTATGGTATAAAATGAAAAATATAAAAATAATCCTACAAAAAACATCAATATCCCCGAATTTTTGATGAGATTTTGCAGATCCGAAATTATCCCCATTTTTTTCCTTACAGTCCTATTATTTTTATTGTTTTCATTATCTCGTTTTATTCTTAACATTGCGTAAAAAAAACTCCTGAAATCAGGAGTTTTTTTTATTATTTTTTTTTGATATTTGATTAGTTGCGGCTGCTCATTAAACCTTCTGAAATCTGAAGGTTTGTCATAATCATCGAATCAAGTGCTTTATCGTTAATTTCGTTAACATTTTTTCCGACTTCGATGGTTTTATTTGATACATAATCTGCCAGTTTAATCAAATTGGTTTTGGTTTCTTTGGGTAATTTATTTTTTTCAGAAGAAGCCAAAGTTTTAATATAAACCCAAAGCTTCATGTTATTATCCAAAGCATTTACCAATTCTGCCGTATTCTTATTTTCTTTTGCTGAAGACAAGTCAATTGCGCATTTCAGCAAAGAGAATGCTTCTTCTCTTGCTAAAGAGTGTTTAACAGCTTCAACCAAACCTTCTGAGATTTGCATATTTATATTTACTAAAGTGTCAAAGTCGCTTTTGCTCATGCGAACACCTTTGGACAAGGTTAAGCGTTCTACATATTTTGACAATTTAAGTAAGTTGTCTTTTATATCAGTGGGAAGCAAATTCTTTGCGTCTTTTAATGTTGTTTCTACTTCTACCCAAAGTTTTAAATTGCTGTCCAGAGCCTGAATTTTGTCTGCATCCGTTCCGCTGTTAGCTGCTTGTGACAAGGCTACAGCGTGATTCAACATAATAGAGGCTTCACGTTCTGCATTTCTAACTTGGTCCGTATCTTTTTTCATATTTAGCTTCCTTTTGTTTTCATAATATCCATACTTCGGTATTTGACCGAATACAATATTAACATAAACTTCTAAATTTTTAATTAAAGTCTTGTTTTAATTGTATCAACAAAAAAAGCCTGTCCTTTTTATTTGGGGAATATGGACAGGCTTCTCTTCTTAAGAAAAAATGGGGAAATTTTTTCTTTTCAGACACATAATAATAAGGGGAACTTTTTGCCGCTTGAGTTAGAACGGCGAAATTATATCTATCAACTGACGACCATAGCGTGGCTCCTGAACATCAGAAATAACGCCCTTGCCGCCGTATGAAACTCTCAACTCGGCAATCTTGGCCGAATCTATGGTATTGTCTGACGTGATATCAGCTCTTCTGATGACACCTCGTACCGTTAACTGACGAAGTTCATAGTTAACGCGAATCTCTTGCGAACCTTCGATAACCATATTTCCATTCGGAAGAATCTGAGTGACAATCGCGGCCATAGTCATATTAATATTTTCAGAGCGGTCAATTTTTCCTTCGCCGGTAATATCATGATCGGAATTTACGTTTACTAAATTTCCGACATCAACGGCATCTGGCAGGTAGTCTTGGGCATAGCCTTCATATCCAAAGAAATTTCCAACATTTACAGAATCTGAGTTAGAATCGCGCGTCTGTTCGGTTTTGTTTTCCAAAGTTGCGGCATCTTTGGCTGAAATATTTACGGTTAAAATATCACCGACTTTTGATGCTCTTTGATCTTTGAAGAATCCTGCTGAACCTTTTTTCCATAAAGAATTGGCGCCACTTTTTTGACTTGCGTGAATTTGTTCGGGCATTGGCAAGCTGACAGGCTGATAATTTGGTTGGGTTACCGGATTTTCAATCGGAGCAAGCTCCGGCTCCTTGCCAATATTGCTTAATCTTGACCAGGTGTTGCAGCCGCTTAACATTGTGCTGGCAATCATTCCGATAGCTATTGTTTTATATATTTGTTTCATCTTTAGAGTTCCCCTTCTCTATTGAACGTCCACTTCTACCATGGCGGCATTTAGAACTTCTGCGTGAAATGTTTTGCCGCTTTTGGTATTTTTAACTTCTATTTTATCCCCTTGAGCGCCGTCTTCCATGGCCTCAACTTTTGCCGTTATCTGCATTTTCATATTTTTATAAACGGCGGTTATCACATCTCCCTTATGAACAAGAATCTTATTTCCAACATCGCTTGAGGTGATTAATTTACCTTCTTTCAAAATTCTTTTAGCCTCTTTGCCAAGGAGTTTATCTTTTTCATAGACTTGTGTTTCTTTTAGTCTGGCTTCGCGAATCTGTTCTACTTTTAAATCAGATGCTTTTATTATCTCGCCTTTGTTTATGGTTCTGGCCGGAACATAAACTTCCGTTAAGAGGAAATATTTGCCTATCAAATCCGTCTCGGCAAATTTTTGCCCGTTTACAAAAATTTCGGCCTGGCCACTGAACTTATTTTGCTCTGAATCATAATCAAAATTTGATATCATTATCTTAAAGTTATCGCCGTCTTTAAGCTCGTAAGTTGTTTGTCCGCCAAAAAATTCGATATCCATAGCGCCGTCTTGTCCCTGATTGGAAAATTCTTCCCTTACGGCTGATACGAAGTCACTCTCCTTTACCCATTCAGCGGCTTTAGCCTGAACAGTGGCAAAGGCGAAGCTCAATACAGCTATCAGAAATTTTATGGTGTGGCGCATTGTTACTTCTTTCCTCTTAATTATTTCATTTGGTTAATGGTTGAAAGCATTTGATCTGAGGTTGTGATAATCTTAGAGTTCATTTCATAAGCTCTTTGAGCTGAAACCAACTCTGTGATTTCTGAAACCGGATTGACGTTTGATGTTTCCAAATATCCGGATTGAATTGAGCCAAAGCCTTCAGTGTCCGGATTATCAACAACCGGCGCGCCAGAAGCCTGCGTTTCTAAGAACAGGTTTTGCCCCATAGCCTCCAAACCGGCCTCATTAACAAAGGTGGCGATTTCTAATTGTCCGACGTTAACCTCCTCGGTCTGGCCGTCTTGTTTGACCCAAACTTCGCCGGAAGCATTAACATAAACTTCAACAGCATCTTCGGGAATCGTGATTTCAGGTTGAACAACATAGCCGTCATGGGTAACAATGACGCCGTCGCCGTTGCGCTGAAAAGCACCATCACGCGTGTAGGCCGTTCCTTTTCCTTCCGGCAATTCTACTTGAAAATAGCCGCGACCTTTAATTGCCAAATCCAAAGGATTATTGGTATTGGTCAAGGTTCCGCCATCGGTAATACGATAAATTGCCGCGGTCTTAACACCGGTACCAAGCTGTAATCCGGCCGGAACGATATTGCCGCCGGCTGACGAGGCTGATCCTGGGCGAATAACATTTTGATAAAGCAGATCATTGAACTCTGCTCTTCTCTTGGTGTAAGCCGTAGTGTTCATATTGGCAATGTTATTTGATATTACATCAACATTGGTCTGCTGGGCTAACATTCCGGTGGCGCCGATATTTAATGATCTCATCTTTTTATTCCCCTATTCTTTATGCTAACTGTGAAAATGTATCTATGGTATTTGACAAGCGCTGATGTTCTTCATCAATCATCTGTTGAACATAATCATAAGAACGCTGCAAATTTATCAACTTGGTCATTTCGTTAATCGAATTAACATTTGATTTTTCTATCGAATATTGTTTTACGACTGAATTATCAGCGTTAAAACTCGCCCCAGCCGTGCCATCATTGCTAAACAAGCTATTGCCGACTTTTTGTAATTCTTGCGGCGCGTCAAAGCTGGCTAATTTCATGCGGCCGATACTGCCATTTTCGGTAAAGATTTCTCCGCTTTCGGTAATCGTAATTTCGGTTTCTCCGGGGGCAATGAAAAACGGGGTGTTGCCTTCTGACATCAAATAATAGCCCTCAGAGGTTACAATTGCTCCATCCGCATCCAAAGAAAACTGGCCTTTTTTGGTGTACATTTCACCATTTGGGGTTTCTACCGTAAAAAAGGCGTCTCCCTGAATGGCTGCATCCAAGCGATTGCCGGTATGGGCAATCATGCCTTCGGCAAAATTTTTATAACTGGCGTAATCTTGTGTGAAATAAAGCGGATTGCCGACAATATCTTTGGCACCGTTTTGTGTCTCGGCCAAATAGGTTGTGAACAAAGCCTCATCCCCTTTATATCCGGCTGTGTTCATATTTGCCATATTGTTTGAAACCAAATCCATTTGCTTCCAAAGAGCCATTTGGCGAGACAAGGCAATGTAATTTGTATTATCCATTATTTATTCCCCATTCAAAAAAGGATAATTCATTTTCGATGCCTTTTCTTATGCAAACAGCGTGCCAAAAAAAATATTTTGTTCAGAAAGATTTTTTTAATATCTTAATGTTAAAGTGAAAATTGTTTAGATTTCAGCTCAAATCTAATAAAAAAATTACTCTTAAAAGGAGTGCGATATGGCACATAGAAGAGAATCGCGGGATAATGTTTCCCTCATCGGACTACCATCATCTTGCAGATTTTTAGATGCTCCTTTTGATATGCTCAGTTTTGATAAAGCCTTTGTGGAATTAACCACAAAGGCTTTGTTTGTATCATCATAACTAAAGAATGGAAAAAATAATGAAGAAAACTATAGGCTTTTTAATTTTTGTAATTGTGATGTTGAGCGCCGCTTCTTTGCTGGCACAAAATACCTCTTCTCAGATTAGCGATGAACAGGCTCATGAGATTGTGTTGAATGGAACTCCGGATGATGTCAAAAAGCTTATCCTAAAAGGATATGATGTCAATAAAGTTTATCTCTGCAACACTTTACTAAATGAAGCGGTAAGAAGTTCTGCTCGCGGAAAAAACGCACAAAAATATCCATCATATGCTTTAGAGAAAATAAAAATATTAATAAATGCAGGCGCAAATATAAATTTAATTCCTTGCCCTGGTTTTTCAATGCCCGCATTACATTGGGCCGTTTCACTTCCTCAGGAACTTAAATATCTAGAAATTGATGCCAATAAAATAATTGATGAAAAAATAAAAAATAAAACCGGAGAATGTAATTTTCCCGGAATTGTTTCCAAACCATGTGGACAAGTTACCCCTGAAGAAAGAGAAAAAATTAGAATAGCTATAAAAGATGCTATGAAACTAGCATACAATACATTTGTTCCATACTTTATGGAAATTATTAATTTTCTGACTAAGAATGGCTCAGATATAAATTTAAAAGCAGGAACATTGGGAACAGCTCCATTACATATAGCTGCAACTAACCCTCAAGAAATAACATTAGCTCCATTAGAATATCTAATAAAAAAAGGAGCAAACCTTAATATTCAAGACAATAACGGAAATACCCCTTTATTTTGGGCATATGGACTAAAAAATAGTACAGCCATAAGCATCCTAATTAAATCAGGTGCAAATAAAACAATTACAAATAATGAAGGACTTACTTATAAAGAGGTAGAAGGAAAAAGAATAAGAGGATTTATGGACTTACAAGAGAATATGATATTTGACGAGTTCTAATTTTTAATTAAGGAGATATCCAATGACTTATACAACCGCTAATGAATTAAGAAATACCTTAACCCTCTCTTTGGAAACACTTGGTTTAGATCAATCCTTAATTACCCAATTGCTTTCCGATGATTTTATCAATGGAGCCTTTGAATTAACTCAAAATATACCTGAAAATGATGAGTTTATAAATTTCGTTAGAAATTTTTCAGAAGAGCAAAACCTAAAATCCTTAATAGACACTCAAAATAAAATTACAAAAGAATTTTGCACAGAAGGGCATTTCACAAGTATTTGTCAGTATGTAATTGACGCATGGAGAAACATTGACTTTTCTGTTAATGTTCAACTCATGACATTCAGTAACGAAAACGAACAAGAAGAAAATAACTCTCCCAAACCAATAGCAATATTAAATACCATTTTAGATATTGCAGGATTCGTTCCTCCTCTCAAGCCTATTGTTGAAGAAACTAGAATTTATGAAAAAATAGCAATAGCCGTCCATAATCAAGATAAAAAAATTTATGATATTGCAGAGCAATTTGACCAAGAATTATGGGCTATTGCAACAGGAGCAAGGGAGTCTTTCACCACGGCCCAAGAACAAGCTTCGCCGTTGGTCATTGATTTGGATGGGGATGGTGTTGAAACAACAACGGTAGAATCTGGCGTTTACTTTGACCATGACAACAATAGTTTCGCAGAAAACTCAAGCTGGGTTGGCAAGGATGACGGTTTGCTGGTTCGGGATTTGAACAATAATGGAGAGATTGATAATGGAACGGAGTTGTTTGGCAATAACTCCGTTCTTTCGTCCGGAGAAAAAGCCGCCAACGGGTTTGAAGCTTTGAAAGATTTAGACAGCAACGGAGATAACATTTTCAACAGTTCAGATACAGCTTGGAATGAAGTTAAAGTCTGGAAAGATTCAAATCAGGATGGTGAAGTTGATAGCGGTGAACTTTTGACTTTAGAACAAGCCGGTGTTAGTGGTATTAATTTAAATTATGAAAACGAAACAACAACCGATGAAAATGGTAATCAACATAAGCAAACCGGCACATTCATTAAAACAGACGGCTCAACCGGTTCTGTTCACGATGTTTGGTTTGATGCCGATTATGCTAATACTTTGGATACTACAGATGTTGAAATTTCTGATACAATTGCCGCTTAGATTATTAAAATTTATTTCATTGTGAATTTTAATAATCTTAGAATCTTTAGAGAGACATTTTTAACAATAAAAAAACGAGGTTTCCCTCGTTTTTTTATTGTTTTCTTTTCTATTATTTTAAAAAGCCTATTTTTTGGGCTGTGATGACCGCTTGGGTGCGGTTGGTGGCGCCCAAAACTCTTAACAACGCATTTATGTGCAGTTTGACCGTGGCCTCCGAAACACCAATCTCATAGGCAATTTGTTTATTTGATTTTCCTTGTGCCAATAAGTGCAGAACCTCATTCTGTCTTTTGGTCAGACCTTCGGGGATGCCTCCCTCAGACTTACCTCCTTCTCCCTGCGAGCCGATGGCTTTTATCGGCATATAAGTTCCTCCAGCCAAGATTATTTTTAAAGCGCCGGCTAAAATTTTTGAATCCAAGGTTTTGGGAATGTAGCCGACAATTCCATATTCTCCGGCGCGTCTCATTGTAATGCTGTCATCGCTAGCGGATACGACAATAATTTTTGTGCCGTTGATTTTTTCGGTTAAGGTTTTTAGCCCTCTTTCCCAGTTGCTGTCCGGCAAGTCTAAATCTAAAACGATATAGTCTAAATCCGGCGTTTGTTCTACCTGCTCAAAAGTTCGGCCATAACGTTCACTTTCCAAAATCTCGGCTTCGGGTTCTAAGGTTTGTAGCAACCCCATCAAGGCTTCGCGAAATAAGGAATGGTCTTCAGCTATCAGGATTTTCATGTAATTCTCCACTCTGTTCCATGCTTTTACGGTAGTCCTGTTCGAATACTACTTATCGGAAATCCGTCCTATCTTTTTCTAATATATATTTAATAAGAAAGATTTAAAGAGTATTGAATTATAAAATTTATTGTTTTGGTAAAACGATGTATTCAACACCGGCTTCTTCAAACATTTGTCGCGAATACTCAAGCTTATCACGCCAGGTTTGGCTGGTGATGTCATTTCTGACTTCTAGCTCATTTGTTACAACCGTTTTTATTCCCGATTGAATTATGGCGCGGGCGCAATCCGTGCAAGGCGGATGTGTTGCATACATTACACATCCCTTTAGAGATGTTCCTGTCAAGCAGGCATTATATATCGCGTTTCTTTCTGCATGTTCAAAAAAGTCATATTTCGTCGGGCGCTCCATTCTCTCAGGCTTGTCGTCGTCAACACCTCGGACCAAGCCATTATATCCGGTGGCGCGAATCTCCCTATCAGGGCCGACTACTATCGCACCCGTTTTGGTACTCGTATCCTTACTCCAGCCGGCTATCACAAATGCCAACTCCATAAATCGACGATGCCACTTTTCCGAAAACATTTGATTTCTTTCCACTTAAATTAAATTTTACATGACTACATTATATTAATTTTACTTGACATTCAAGAAAAAATATTCAACCTTATTGACAGTTTTATTTTATAATTAACTAGGAGAAAAAAATGAGTGCTATTGTAGATATTCATGCTCGTGAAATTATTGACTCTCGCGGCAATCCGACCGTTGAGGCTGATGTTGTTCTTCAAAGCGGTGCCTTTGGTCGCGCTGCTGTTCCGTCTGGTGCGTCTACAGGTGTTCACGAAGCTGTTGAACTTCGTGATGGTGACAAAGCCCGTTTCGGCGGAAAAGGTGTTTTGAAAGCCGTTGAAAATGTTAATGATGCTATTTATGACGCTTTGGCCGGTCTTGATGCCGATGACCAAATCGACATTGATGAAGCTATGATTGAACTTGATGGCACTGAAAACAAAGGCAAGCTCGGTGCTAATGCTATTCTCGCCGTTTCTATGGCTGTTGCAAAAGCTCAGGCTGAAGAATGCGAACTTCCGCTTTATCGTTACCTTGGTGGTACCATGGCTCATGTTTTGCCGGTTCCGATGATGAATATTTTGAACGGCGGTAAGCATGCTGACAACCCAATCGACATTCAAGAATTCATGATTATGCCGGTTGGCGCTTCTTCTATCCGTGAAGCTATTCGTATGGGTGCTGAAGTTTTCCACACCTTGCAAAAGAACCTTAAAGCTGCCGGTCACAACACTAACGTTGGTGATGAAGGTGGTTTTGCTCCGAATCTGAAATCTGCCGAAGAAGCTTTGACTTTCATTGTTGACGCTATTAAAGGTGCCGGATACAAACCGGGTGAAGATGTTGTTCTCGCTATGGATGCTGCTTCTTCCGAATTCTATGAAAACGGAAAATATGAAATGAAGGGCGAAGGCAAATCTTATACCAACAAAGAAATGGTTAAATTCTATGAAGATTTGTGCGCTAAATTCCCAATCTTTTCTATCGAAGACGGTATGGCCGAAGATGACTGGGAAGGCTGGGCTATGCTGACTGAAGCTTTGGGCAAAAAGATTCAGCTCGTCGGTGATGACCTCTTTGTTACGAATCCGAAGCGTTTGGCTATGGGTATCGAAAAAGGCGTTGCTAACTCTATTTTGGTTAAGGTTAACCAAATCGGTACTTTGACTGAAACAATGCGCGCTGTTGACTTGGCTCATCGTCATGGTTACACCGCTGTTTTGTCTCACCGTTCTGGCGAAACCGAAGACACAACCATTGCTGATATTGCCGTTGCTACAAACTGCGGTCAAATCAAAACCGGTTCTATGTCTCGTACAGATCGTATGGCTAAGTACAACCAACTCATTCGTATTGAAGAAGAATTGGGCGATATGGCTGTTTATGCCGGAAAGAGCATTCTTAAGAAATAAGCTCATTTCTAACAAAAAAAGCGGGGTGAAATCACCTCGCTTTTTTTTTGCAACCCTAAGATTTTAATTTCTTAGCTCGACGATTTCGCTCATCGGGACGAGTTTTATGCCCTTTTCTTCTAATGTCGGCAACCATTCTTTTAAGGCAACGTAGGTTTGGCTTTTGGGGTGACCTATAGCAACAGCGTAGCCGTTTTTCTTGGCAATTTTTTCGGTAGCGCGAAGCTGCCCCAAGATATAGGCTTTATCATTGTTATTATCCAAAAAGACGTGGCGTGTTGCATAGTCAACACCGTAAGTCTTGGCAACTTCCTGTCCGACCGACTTGGCTGTCGTCTTAGAATCTAAAAAGAACAGATCATGCTCTGCCAAAACTTTCATAATATCGCTCATGGCGCGTCTATCCTCGGTGAACTTGCTGCCCATGTGGTTATTGACGCCCTTTACCCCTTCAAACTTTGTCAGCATTTTTTCAAAGTTTGCCGTTAGCTCTTCGTCTGTCATATTGACGGTCAAGCCATCCGGCGCGGTATATAAATCTTTATGCGGTTGCATCGGCACATGTGCCATTATTTCGTGGCCGGCAGCCCTCGCCGCCTCTATCTGCTGTTCTAAATGCGGACCATAGGTCAAAAAAGATGAGGTCAAAGGCGCCTTCAAGCTGATAATATCTCTTGTGCGGCGAACATTTACCCCCATATCGTCAATCACGACAGCAATCAATTTTTCCGTTTCATGGTGCGGACGCGGCAAAACTTTTACGTCTATCTCTTTGATATTCTTTTGCTGATAATGTACGGTTGAGGGAACATCTTGCTCCTGATGCTCGTCAATAATATTATCCGGTAATTCCTCTTCATAAAGCTGATAGCTTTTTTCATCATGAACGGCCTGAACTTCTTCAGACTGTTCGACCATGACATATTCCATATCCTCGCTGTTGCTCAAGGCCTCAATCAAATAAGCGATATCATCAGATGAATTTGGTGTTTTTTCTTCTGTTATTTGCTTGCTTTCTTCTGGCTGTTTTTCTTCAACAACCAGCTGCGCGTCTTCTTTTGGCTCTGGTTGCGGAGCAGCAAGCTCTTTTTCCGGTTTGATATCTATCATAACCGGTTCATCGCTTTCATAAGAAAAATTTTCTTCTTTGTCTTGTGAAAAAATAAACGGGTGCAAAGCATAAAAAGCAAACAAACAAAGCAAGGCCGAAACCCAAAATCTCCAGCTGGAGAAAAGGCCTTTGTTTTGACCTTTTCTGTCAGCCGAACGAGCTTCTTCATAAGCTATTTTTGCTTTTTTCCGCTTTTTGGGGGACACGAGCTAGTCCTTTTTGCGCAAGGTCGGAAAAGCTATTACATCACGGATGGTGTCTGCACCGGTCAGCATAATGGCCAATCGGTCAATTCCCATTCCCATACCACCGGTCGGAGGAAAGCCGATTTCCAGCGCATTTACAAAATCTTCATCAAGCATTTGTGCTTCATCATCACCGGCTTCACGGTCGGCGCACTGAGCCTCAAAGCGCGCTCTTTGCTCCAGCGGGTTTGACAACTCAGAATAAGCACAGCCCATTTCCATACCGGCGATATAGGCATCAAAATGCTCAACCAAGCGCGGATTATCGCGGTGTGTCTTGGCCAAAGGTGAAATATCTCTAGGCATATCCATAACCAAAGTCGGCTGGATTAAGTTTGCTTCAACCTTCTCATCAAAGACTTCGGATACAACCTTGCCCCAAGAAATGGCGGCATCAGCATTGACGCCCACAGATTTTGCCAATTCTTTAGCATCTTCCAGCTTTTCAACTGTCATAAAGTCGGCGCCGGTATATTCCTTAACCAAATCAAGCATTGACTTTCTGACAAACGGCTGAGCCAAATCAATTTCATGTTCACCAACCTTTATCAGAGTTGTTCCTAAAACGCTCTTAGCCACATAGCGAATCAAATCAGGAATTAATTCTGCCATATCGTTATAATCCGCATAAGCCTGATAAGCCTCTAAAGCGGTGAATTCCGGATTGTGGCTTTTATCAATACCTTCATTACGGAAGTTGCGGCCGATTTCAAACACGCGGTCAAAACCACCGACAACCAATCTTTTCAAATAAAGCTCCGGTGCAATTCTTAAATACAAGTCCATATCCAACGTATTATGGTGGGTAATAAACGGCTTTGCATTTGCGCCGCCCATTATCGGATGAAGCATCGGCGTTTCAACCTCAAGAAAGTCATGTTCTTCAAAATAGCGACGAATGGCCGACGTAATACGGCAGCGCTTTTTGTAAATCTCTTTAGCGTCATCATTAACGATAAAGTCAACATATCTTTGACGATAGCGTGCATCTATATCAGTCAAACCGTGGAATTTTTCCGGCAGCGGCTGCAAAGACTTGCCGATAATATCAAACTTTTCGGCAGCGATAGACAGCTCGCCTCTCGGGGTGCGGCGAATATAGCCGGTTATGCCAACGATATCACCGACATCAAGGCTTTTTAACAGAGCCAGGTCTTCTTCGCTCAGATGATTTTTATGACAAAAGGCTTGAATTTTGCCGCTTATATCTTTGATATCAATAAACATTCCGCTGTTGCGGACAGCCATCGCACGGCCGGCAACCGTAACTCTGTCTTCGGTATCTGTTCCAGCTTCGAGGTCTTTATACTTTTCTTGCAAATCTGCCGCGAACGAATCCGGCTTAAAACGGTATGGATATGGATTATATCCCTTTTCTTCCAAAGTATGTAATTTAGCAAGGCGTGAATCGCGATGAATCGTGCTTTCAACAGTCATAACTTTTCTCTCTTTTTTCTTATTTTACACATTCTTTTGCAAAACTATACCCCTCTTATCTAATTTTTCAACTAAATTATTCACTTTTTTATGTAAAATGTTCTTTATTTGTGATTTATTTTAATCTATAATGACTTAAGATATAATAATTTTTTAGGTTCTGTGCCGCTAAATGGAAGGAGTTATTCGGCAATGGATAATTCTCGGTTGATAAAAAAACTTGAACATATTAAAAAACGTATGCAAAGAGCGTCTCAACAGATACAGAGAAAGCTCAAGACCGGTGCGATTATCGCTTCTGTCGGTACTGCCACTTCCGTTGCTCCGACATCTAGAGCTGCTCAACCTTCTGTTATGGAAACATCTACCGAGGGTAACTCTATTTCTATGATATTGAATTCACCGGCACCAGCTTTGTCGTCTGAAGATATTTCTACCCACAGGACAATGGTTAATATCTCTGAAAGCACGAAAAAAATTTATGAATTTCAGAATAAAGCGGTTGATAAAAACGGTAAAGAGATAAAAGACTTTGATAATGCCACAAAATATTCTATCTGGGATGTTTCCTACAAACGTGAGGTCGGGACTTGGCAAAATCCGGTCGGTTATTATGGAAAATATGCAGGAAGCCTGCAGTTTAATGACTTTAATGCTCGTAATCTTGCCATTTATGCTTTAATCAGCAAAGATTATCAAAATATAGCCGACAGATTTTTTAACAAAAAAGACAATCCGCAAGGCTTTAAGAATGCGCTTTCTGCCTTTCAAGAAGAGTACAAGGCAAAAGGTAATCTCGCCTTTCATAGTGGCAATCTCAAACGAAGCAGGCTCTCGGCTTTTATTGCATCAGACTTTAAAAAACGCTTTTCTCAAGAAGGTATAGAAAATCCTTATCAATTTCTTGATTTGCAACGTGAATATGCTTCGGATTGTTATACATCTTTCGGTCAGGCAGATTTTAACAAAATCGTTTCTACTTTGCAGAAAAAAAATATTGACATAGATGACGTGGCTTGGCCTGTTATCGGTATGTGGTGCGCTAAACAGATTGCAACCGGAAACTTTAGAGGAATCGCTGAGACAGTTGAAGGAAAAAACTTGGGGTACATCAATTCACCTGATTATATCAATAGTTTGACCAATAAATTTCCAAGTGTTTTTAAGGATGAAGGAGGAAAAAAAGCGACTAAGTTTGCGCTCGAACATTTGGATGAAGCTCATTCGCTGACAACAATTAAAGAATTGTCTCAAATCGCTAAGCATCCGGATATTTATAAAAACTATTTGCAACTGCTGCGCTTTAAGAACAAAACAAAAAACACTTATGCTAAGGCAAAATCTCTTGACCTCGCTCAAAAGAGAATTTTTGAAAAGTCTTGCATCCGCGGGATGTAAAATTTATATTTTTTCTTGACAGCGGTAAAATTTTATAATAGAACATTCTTAGTACAAAATGTTCTATTTTTTTACGAATGGGCGAAGGAAGAGAGGAGAGGGAACATGCTCACGGTTAAACAATACAAGCTGTTGATGTATATTAATAAAGTTTTGAAAGAAACCGGTTGCGCCCCTTCTTTTGAAGAGATGAAAAATGCCGTCGGGTTGAAATCAAAGTCTGGTATTCATGCTTTGATTGAGGCTTTGATTGAGCGTGATTTTATCCGCAAGCTGCCGCATAAGGCTCGTGCGCTTGAGGTAGTGAGGATGCCAAAGTTTAAGCCCAAAGCCATTATTGAAGAGGAAAAAAAGCGAGAAATCGCTTTACAAAACTCGGCAGCGCAAATTCCGCTGTATGGTAAAATTGCCGCAGGAACGCCGATTGAGGCGATTGCTGATGAAAATGAGGTTATTCCCGTTCCGTTTGATATGGTTAGTCATGGGCAATTTTATGCTTTGACCATTGAGGGAGAATCAATGATTGAAGGCGGTATTATGGACGGCGACACGGTTATCATCAAGCGGGCGGAAACAGCCAATAACGGCGATATCGTGGTTGCTCTTGTTGATGATGCCGAGGCCACACTCAAAATCTTTAAGCGCGACGGTAATGATGTTTTGCTCATTCCGATGAACAAAGATTATGAAACGCGCCGCCTTCCGGCCGAACGCGTTAAGGTTCAGGGAATTTTGGCAGGCCTTATGCGCTCTTACCATTAAGGGTGGCTGTCATTTTCCTTTAAGACCGTTTTTTTTCCTTCCCTGCCTTATGTGAGGCAAGAAAGTGTCGGCTTTAGAACAGACACTTAGAAAACGGAGCTTTATGCTCCGCTTTGGTAGGTTGAATGAGAATGGATTAAAACTCAATGACGGGGCGGACCTCGAAACTACTACTCATATAAGTATTGGAATACAAGCCATAGTTATTACGAAAATAGGAATACCATGCTCGATTTTCACCGCTCTTAGTCGACGACCAAATGTTGACATTAACGGTAATTTCTTTTCCACCGACTTTTGTAAAGCCCCTGTTTATACCAATGCTGTTATTATAATATGAGGTAAATATTCCTGCTGCCGGTAGGCACCAATCTCCTGCGCGTGTTCCTTCCGTACTATACTCATTTGCTGCCCATGCGGCTGGATAGCTACCCTTATTCCCTGCTGCCATTATCTTTTTACTATTCTCGCAACTTGCATAATCTGTTGATGCTTGTGAAATTGACAAATTCGGTAATGAAGAGGTATCCGTGCCTTCATTGCTCCATTCATAGTATTTTAACGAGTTCAATGCCATTGCCTGTCCACATCTACCATCATCAGATTTATAAATTACTATGGCGATTGGTGTTTTGCCCAATACCATATTGGCACTACAAGTTCCGTCGCTAAACAATATATCTCCAAGAGCACAATTAGCTGCGTAACCAGAACATTCTCCCCATTCTGCTTTATTTCTTGCACAAACACCGACTTTCCATGCATATCCTTCAGCACATGTGCATTCCGCATATTTTCCGTTGCAAGCTTCTCCCATTCCCCCTGTTTGATTTGCTCCTGTGCAGCTGAATTTATAATTCATTGGACAGGCGCAAAAATATTTGTCGCCATACGGACATTTCTTTCCCCCAGGCTTATAGCCATCTGGACAATCTGTTACCGTATAACCTTCATTAAAACAGCGTTCTTCGTCATCCAACTCATAATCCGGATCATCTAATCCTCCAAACTGATTGTCATTACACTCTGAAGTGTCGGAGATAAAACATACTGCTGATAATTTAATCTCATCAGATGAAGACAAGCTCGAAGACGGAGAATAGAGGTGTGTGTGAAGTGTGAGAAATTTGCCTATTGAATGATTTTTCTTTTGTTGTATAATGCTCGCGGTTGTTTTAACGGAGAAAATTATGACTTCTGAGACTCTACATATCATCGGCGGCGGGTTGGCCGGCTGCGAAGCCGCTTGGCAAGCCGCTCAACGCGGCGTGGCTGTTGTTATTCATGAAATGAAACCGCTTAAATTCTCCGACGCCCATAAAAATCCTAATCTCGCCGAGCTCGTGTGCTCTAACTCTTTGCGCTCCGATGATACCTTGCATAACGCCGTCGGTCTGTTACACCAAGAGTTACGCCTTGCAAACTCGCTTATTCTCTCTTGTGCCGATGAAACAAAAGTTCCGGCAGGAGGGGCACTTGCCGTTGATCGAAACGCTTTTGCGCAACTCGTGACTGACAAAATTAAATCTCATCCGCTGATTTCTGTTATATCCGAAGAAATTACCGAACTGCCAAGCGCTGATTTTGGCTCGGTCATTATTGCTTCCGGCCCTTTGACCAGCAAGCCGCTGGCTGAATCTATCCTTTCTCGCATTAACAACAACGCATTGTCTTTTTATGACGCCATCGCGCCCGTCGTTTTTAAAGAATCAATCAACTTTGATGTGGCATGGTTTCAATCTCGTTACGACAAAGGCGACAAGTTTGATTATATCAACTGCCCTCTTAGCAAAGAGCAATATTACGCCTTTGTTGATGCCTTGCTGGCGGCCGAAAAAGTTGAATTTCACGACTGGGAAAAGCCTAATTATTTTGATGGCTGCCTTCCAATCGAAGTTATGGCCGAGCGCGGGCGCGATACCCTACTCTATGGCCCAATGAAGCTGGTCGGCCTCACCAATCCTCATTCAACCGAAAAGCCTTTTGCCGTGGTTCAGCTTCGACAAGACAACAAAGAAGATACGCTTCGCAATATTGTCGGTTTTCAAACCAAGCTCAAACACGGGGAGCAAAAGCGAATTTTTCAGATGATTCCGGGGCTTGAAAATGCTGAATTTGCTCGCCTTGGCGGTATTCATAAAAATACCTTTATCAACAGTCCGTCGTTGCTTGATGACCACTTGCGCCTTAAATCACAGCCGAACTTGCGCTTTGCGGGGCAAATCACCGGCTGCGAAGGTTATGTCGAAAGTACGGCCATTGGCTTTTTAGCCGGATATTTTGCCGCTGCCGAGCTCAAAGGACTTTCCACCGTTTTGCCGCCACGGACAACTGCTTTTGGCTCGATGTTGGCTCACCTTACCGAAACTTTGCCCGATGACTATCAACCGATGAACATCAACTTTGGTCTGTTTCCGGCAATAGAGCCTGTTATTACACCAAATGGCAAGCTTCGCCACCTGAAAGGTGCGGATAAAAAAGAAGCGCTTTGCCAGCGTGCTTTAACTGATGTTTCTTCTTGGATTAAGGATATAAACCTTTGAAAATGCGCCACAAGTCTCAAAAAGATGAAAACTTTCCGGTTGCGTTCTTTCTCTTTCCGAAAGAAAAGCGCACCCTTATCAACGCTTATTATCAATTTGCGCGGATGGCTGATGATATTGCCGATAATCCAAGTCTGTCTTCCGAACAGAAGCTCAATAACCTCAACAATCTTGAAGAAATTTTGCTCGGCAAAGATTATTCCTCTCCCAAATTTTCCGTGGCAAAAAAATTACGCGATGCCTTTTTAGAGCATAATCTGTCTTTTTCTTTGGCAACGGATTTGCTAATTGCCTTTCGTCAGGATGCGACAGGTTTCACCTATCAAACTTGGGGGCAGCTGTGCCAATACTGCACTTATTCTGCGGCACCGGTCGGGCGCTTTTTGTTAACGCTTAATGAGGAAAGCCCTTCAACCTATCTACCGGCAGCATCTCTTTGTGCAGCATTGCAAATTGTCAACCATTTGCAAGACATTAAATATGACGCCACCGTCCTAAAGCGAATTTATCTGCCACAAGATATTATGACTGAATATAACGTATCTCAGGATATGCTCTCTTCGCCTTCTGTTTCTGACGAGTTGAGGCGTTGTGTTGACGCGCTTATCGAAAAGACTTATGGCTTGCTCAAAGATTCTGAGATTTTGCCCTATATTGCAAAATCTCGCGCCTTAAAAATTGAGCTATTTGTTATCTTTTACTTAACTAAATCTATGTTATATAAACTAAAAAAGAAGGATTTTTTGGCGAACAACCTTAAACTCTCTGTCTCAGACCGCCTTTGGGCCGTTGTGAAAGGAGTTATCAGAGGCTTGTTTGCTCCAACAAAAACCCTTAATTCTAAAGGACTATAAATGAACGATATTAAAAGAATTGTTAAACGTTCCGGATCTTCATTTTTTTGGTGTATGCGATTTTTGCCGCTGGCCAAAAGAAATGCTATGTATACTATTTATGCTTTTTGTCGACATATTGATGATGTGGTCGATGAAAATGATTTATCTATGAGCGAAAAGCTTGACCTTATTCAGGCATGGCGCATTGAACTCGACAATATTTATGACAAGAAAGTTCCGACAACCGATATCGGGCGCAAAATTTATAAAAATTGTATGCGATTTAAGCTCCCAAAAGAAGAACTCTTGCGCCTTGTTAACGGCGTGGCGATGGATATTCCTAATCCTATTCAAGCGCCGTCTATGGAAGAGTTTTATACCTATTGTCGCGGGGTGGCCGGTGCTCCTGGAGTGTTGACCTTGCGTATTCTGGGGTGTGATGACGAAAAGTTGATAAATGATTTGGCAACTTCTCTTGGAAACGCCTTGCAAATTACAAACATTTTGCGCGATCTTAAAGAAGATGCTGAGGCTAACCGTCTTTACATTCCGGAAGAGATTTTGCACAAAGCGCAAATTGATTCAACTTCTCCCGACGAAGTTGTTACTCACAAAAATATCGCTATTGCGCGCGAGGCTTTGGCAAGAATTGCAGAAGATAATTATAAAAAAGCGCATGAGCTGATTCCGCTGTTAGACAAGAAAGCGGCTCGCCCTGTTCGCGCGATGGAAGCTATTTATTTTCGCTATTTTACAATGATGAAAAACCGCGGGTGGGAAGTTATTTCGCCAAAGCCGCAGCTCTCCAAACTCAACAAACTCTCGATTGCAGTGAAGGCTTATTTTGCAGGAAAGTAAACGCTACATCATTATTGGCGGCGGAATTTCCGGATTAGCAGCCGCAAAGTTTATTCGTAAGGCAGAGCCTGATGCTAAGATCTGTCTTTATGAATCTTCAAACCGGCTCGGTGGACGTTGCGGTTCTTATTATGACAAACAACTGGACTGCAAGCTTGATTATGCCACTCATGCTATTTTGAAGGCTAATAAAAATGCCGTGCAGATGTGGGGGATTGAAAAATTTTTTCCGGCCAGTGCTTTTTATCATCTTGATTGCAAACAGCTTTCTGCTAACCCTTTTTCTCATCTTAACGAAATTGCGCTCGCGCTGTTTAATCTACCGCTTAAACAAACTGCACCGAAGCTTATTCGCAAAACATTATCCCTTCTGTTTCCTTTTCTCTCCGCGAGAAAAGTTCATTTTTCAGGAAACAATACTCAAGAAACGCTTATCAGTCCACAAGTGCAATATTTTAATGAAATTCACTATAATCACACGTTGCGCGAAATTGAGACAACTAATGGTGAGGTAAAAAAACTTGTTTTTCAAAATTCGGCCTTAAAAGTTTTTTCGCAAGACCGTGTGATTTTAGCCGTTTCGCCGTCTGCGGCCTGTCGTTTGCTTGGCTTGGATAGTTTTGAATTTAACCCGATTATCAATCTCCATTACCGGACAAGTGTGCCACTTACGCTGCCGAAGGAACGCCCATTTCTTTCTGTTTGTGGCGGAATCGCACAATGGGTCAGCGTCAAAGAAAATGTTTTATCCGTTACCATTAGTAACGCCTCGGCTCTGCTTAATGAAAAAAAACTTCCGCGCCTTGTGTGGAAAGAAATTTGTGCCCTTCGCGGAGTAAAAGCTGCTTTTGTTCCGCCGTGTCGCCTGGTAAAATATCCGCGAGCAACTCTTTTGCATACAGCCGAAAATGACAATCGACGCCCCTCATCTTGTATGACACAATATTCTAATCTTTTTCTGGCCGGTGACTGGACAATGAAACACCTGCCCTGCTCAATCGAAACCGCTATTCTGTCCGCCAAGCGTGCCGCCCGCGCCGCGCGAAAGTATAAGAAGAGATAAATTTTTATTCTTCCCTCTTGAAATTTTTTTGTTTTTTACACATAATAGAGTTGTTACTAATACAATTATTTTTAATTATGGATACAATTTTTGCTATTTTTTTACTGGTTCCGATTTTATTTATCGGTGGTGCAAATTTGTTTTCATTATCTCATGATGTGAAAAACATTTTATGATTTTGTCAGTAGCTTGAATTTTTTCGGCTTCTTACACAAAAAAAAAGACCTTCGGCGTTTTTATTCTTTTGAATAATTCCCTGCCAAAGGTCTTTTTTATTTGTCTTGCTTTCTTATTTTTGCAAGAAATACTCACGCAAATAATTCGGCAAATCCGCAATTTTAACGCGTTCCTGCGCCATGGTATCACGGTCACGAATCGTTACGGTTTCCGGCTGCTGTTCAATCGTTTCAAAGTCTACCGTAATGCAGAGCGGCGTTCCGACCTCGTCATGACGGCGGTAAGCCTTACCGATGTTTCCGGTATTTTCCAAAGCAACGCGGCCAATGCCCAATTTCAACAGGTTTTGCTTAATCTCGTGGCATTTGTTCATAATCTGCTCGTTGTTCTTTTTCAACGGAATAACCGCAACCTTAATCGGCGCTAAATGCTTTTTTAACTTCAAGACAATACGGCTGTTGCCCTCGCCCAAGTCTTCTTCGGTATAGGCCTCAGTCAACAGAGCCAAAACGGCGCGATCAACACCCATAGATGGTTCAATCACAAAAGGTACTTCCCACTTCTTTTTCTCATCATTCAAAATCGCGAGCTTTTGGGTTGATTCCGAATTAGCGTGAACTTTTGCGCTCAAGCCAAATTCTTCCTGCGCTTTGGTATGATTTCCCAAATCATAATCCGTGCGGTTGGCGATACCTTCCAGCTCTTCCATACCATGCGGGAACTGATATTCAATATCGTAGCAAGCCTTAGCATAATGAGCCAAATCGTCTTTCGGTGTGGTGTAAATATTCATATGCTCTCTGGGCAAGCCCTGTTCTTCCCACCAACGAATGCGCTCTTCTTTCCAGTATTCATGCCATTTTTCATCATCTCCGGGCTCAACAAAATATTCCAGCTCGGCTTGTTCAAACTCTCTTACTCTGAAAATAAAGTTGCGCGGTGTAATCTCATTGCGGAAAGACTTTCCGATTTGGGCAATACCAAACGGCAATTTTCTGGAGGTCGAATCGACAACATTCTTAAACTGGGTAAATATTGCCTGTGCCGTTTCGGGGCGCAAATAAGCAATGTTCTCAGCATTATCAACCGGTCCGACAGTAGTCTTAAACATCAAGTTAAACGGTCTTGGCTCAGTTAAATTCGTTGAACCGCAGTTTGGGCATTTGCCATCTTTGATATGGTCTGCTCTGAATCTGCCCTTGCACTTACGGCAATCCGTCATCGGGTCAGAAAATGTGTCCTCATGCCCTGAATAGTGAAGCACTTTGCGATTGGTCAATATTGCAGCGTCTAAGCCCTCAATATCATCTCTTTCATAAATCATTGCGCGCCACCAAGCGGCTTTGACATTATTTTTTAACTCAACACCTAAAGGACCGTAGTCATACACGCCCTGCATTCCGCCGTAAATATCCGCATTTTGAAAGATAAAGCCACGGCGCTTGCACAAAGCCACCAGCTGATCCATTGTCGTTGCCGGCATTTTTATTTCTCCCTCTCTTTATAATCAAATTTTAACTTATTTCTTTTATAATGTTTTTTGTTAAATTGCAAGGGGAGATACATCTAAAATGGCGAAAAAAGTTACTAAAGTCGCGCTTATCTATGACTTTGACGGAACACTCAGCACAACCGATATGCAGGATTATGCCCTCATTCCGGAGTTTGGAATGAAGCCGAAAGACTTTTGGCCAGTAGCGAATCAGTGGTCTGTTGACAATGAAGCAGATCAGGTAACCGGCTCTATGTATTACTTTGTGAAAACAGCCAGAGAAAAAGGTGTTAAGCTCACGGTTGAAAATTTTCGTAACGCTGGTAAGAAAATTGTATATTTTCATGGTGTGGAAGAGTGGTTTGATCGCATTAGCGCTTATGGTCGCGCCCTTGACCTCGAAATCGAGCATTATATCATCTCTGCAGGATATGAAGAAATTTTGGAAGGTGCTAAAATCTACAAATATTTCAAAAATGTTTTTGGTTGTCGTTATGCTTATGGCGAAGACGGCACACCGGTTTGGCCAGCGCGCGTGGTTAATTATTCCACCAAAACTCAATATCTTTCTAAAATTAACAAAGGTCTTGGCAAGCTTGAAGACCGTCTTGTTAACGAATTTATGCCCGATGAAGAACGCCCCATTCCGTTCCGCCGGATGATTTATTTCGGTGACGGAAGCACCGACATCCCCTCCATGAAGCTCACCAAAGAGCGCAATGGTAACGCTATTGCCGTTTATAACCCAAAAGGGCAAAAGCACAAGTCCACCGCACTCAAACTCTTGCGCGACGGACGCGTTAACTTCGCCCTGCCCGCTGATTATCGCGAAGGCAAGCAAATCGACAATGTGGTAAAAACCATTCTTGATAAAATCGCTAAAGAACGCGACCTTGAAGTTTTAAAAGCAAAAGAGGAAAAGAAAAAGCTTCTCGCTAAATAAATTTTCTACAAAAAAAGCAGTCTTGATAAAAATCAAGACTGCTTTTTTAAGTTAACCTGCTCCAAGGAGATTGTTGCGTTTGACAATGTTGAGGAGTACAGAAATTACTATGGGAATAATGTTTCTCAATGACGCGCATACGCTGTAATTATTACCTATCGCTCTATTGAAAAAGTTGGTTATTTATTTTTCAAAACTTTATCGTTGTCTTTTTTGATAAAATAAGAAGTTTTTTAAATAAATAAAATTTTGTTTTTTTGCCTATTCTTTCTTTTCTTATTAGTGGGATAAGGCCAAATAACTTGATATACTCAACATGAGGTACCGTCATTTTAAACTCATTATAAAGATTGGGGTATTTTGCTCTTAAGTTAGAACTAACCGCAATACCCTTTTGAATCATTCTTTGCATTTGATTATGCGTCGTGTTTCCGGAGAAATCTCGATATTCTATTAAAACATCTTCTAGGTTATGAAATTCTGTAACAGGTATTAAATCTCCCCATAATGCATAGTCCTCGCAAGGCGAATATTGCTCTTTATATCTAATCTTGTTTTGTGTAAGGACATTTTTTCTTATCATAGACCCCGTATGAACAATTGCGCAATATCCCATTAGTGCAACTTTTATTTCGTGGTTGTTTAATGGATTTCTTGTCATCTTTCCATTAGACATTTTTTTCATGCCACATCCTAAAACCCCAATTTCAGGATGAGAGTCTAAATAAGCAACTTGCTTTTCCAATCTTTGCTGATTAGATATATCATCATGGTCAAAAACTGCGATATATTCACCCTTTGCCATATCCAATAATTTATTCCGAGAGGCAGAAATACCCAAGTTCTTTCCGTTTTTATGATAAACTATTCGATCGTCATTGTATGCGCTTATAATATCTTCTCGAGAATCCTCCGGACAATCATCTAATATTAAAAATTCAAAATCTTTAAATGTCTGGTTTAAAATACTCTCTATGGCTTTTTTCAAGTATTCTTCTTGCGTTTTATATACTGGCATTAATACCGATACCTTAGTCATATCTATTCTCCCAAAACAAAAATTCAGCATTATTATATAAATGCTTTTATTCATTGCAAGAAATTTTTCGAAAAAAAAATAGATATAGGCAATAATTTCTTTATATTCTCATAACCTATTGATAATACATTGATTTTGTTAGGCTAATTTATTTATTGACCTCACCTCTCAAAAAATATCACAAAAAATAAAAAAAAATGCTTGCAAATTAAAAAAAATTAACATACATTCTTCAGTGTTTGATGTTTGGGGTGTCGCCAAGTGGTAAGGCATCGGCTTTTGGTGCCGACATTCGTTGGTTCGAATCCAGCCACCCCAGCCAAGCAAAATGAGAAGCCATTGATTTTCAATGGCTTTTTTCTTTAGAAAAAGCCTTCAAATGTCGGAAAATGCCCTTTTGTAACATCTGAGACAGTTGGGTGAGACAGTCATGGCCTTAAAACAAAATCACTTAGAACGCAGGAATCACACCTATTATTTCCGCTATTGGATACCCAAGTCCCTCCAACCTTTCTTCAAAAAAACGCACGTTAGGTATTCTTTAAACACTAATGATTACAATATAGCCATCCTGCTATTGAAGCAAGAAACTTTTAAGTTTGATACGTTAATCAATGATTTGGAACGGCTGCTGATGGAAATAAAAAACAACAAACTCATTCTTTCCGATGACGATATTGAAAATATCGTTGCCAGCCGCATTAAAGAGATTCAAAACAAATTAGACGATTCTTATTTTCAAATTAAAAATAATCAGCTTTCGGTACATGAGCTTGATATCACTATGCTCAGCCGCTCGGATTATGAACATTCCGATAATTATGGTTCTTATGAAGATTTTAAGGATGAGCAAGTTGTCAGCTTTGTAAAGAAATATATCACTTCGCTCAAACAAAACAAACGTATTCCCCCTTCGGTATTTGATTTCTTAAAACGAACCGTCAAAAAGAATGCGGTTGAACCTGAGCCCAATCAAAGACCGGAATGGCTGGATAAATTGGAAAATCATTTGGCTTTGGCCGATGATTATGCTCTGAACAGAGCCAATGCCATTCAAACTGACAACCGCAATTTCTACATTCCGGCAGTCATTGAGCGTTGCTTAAGTTATATAGAAGAAGAAAGAACCGCCAATACCGTTTGTTCGCCGCAAATTAAAACACATTGGAAGACTCTGTTTGAAAAATTCAGAGAATATAAGAAAAATGTCAAAGGAACCGGCGATAACACTTTATATCAAGATGAAACCTGTCTGGATGTGGTGTTCAGTTTGGTTAATAAGAAATATGTTGAAAATTTAACCGCTAAAGACTGTGATACGATTTCAACCAAAATCTATTATGTGCCACGCGGCTGGAAGAAGATGAGTGCTTCCAAACACAAAAAGCTACCGTTCAGCGAGCATAAAAACATCATCCGGATTTGTTCGGCGTGTTTCATTCCGCTGATATAGGTCAAAATATCTTTAATTTTCTTATCATCTACAAAAACGTCATTTACCATTGATTTTACTCTT
>CASFMW010000020.1 GCA_949295935.1 uncultured Pseudomonadota bacterium
TATTTTATGTGCTTAATTTATTTTTAATTTGGTGTTGTGATTATGATACTTTTTTATAATTTTTACTCTCTGCCCCATACTTTGACGATGAACCCGATGCCATTTGCTTAATCCTTCCTCTTGACTTGCCCCTCAGGGGATCTCTTTTTTATTTCCACTTTTCGGGGGACAGATCAAAATCGAGGGTGTTGCGATTGGTGATCCCAACGAGATTCGAACTCGTGTTGCAGCCTTGAGAGGGCCGCGTCCTAGGCCACTAGACGATGGGACCATAACGATAGATGTTTAATAAAACAAAAAAACAAATCTTGCAAGCATTTTTTTCAAAAAACAAAACTTTTAAATTATTACAAAAAATTTTAATTGCTCTACAAGAAAGACGCTTTGTATAAAAGCGCCTTTCTTTATAAAAAAACATTTTCACTTAGCTTCGAGCATTGCTTCTTCCCAAGACTTCAACCCAATTTTTGCCCAATCAATCGGAATAGAGTCTACTATTTGCATCTCAACGACATAACTATCTTTTATATTTTCTAAAATTGTCTCAACCATAATCACACCTTCGGCCTGACGCAATTTTTCTCTAACCTCGGGATGAATATAATCCAAAATTATTCTATCTTCAGGAGACCGCAAAAAGATAGCATGATCACGCCCGTCATAAATAATTCTGGGCTTTTCAGGATGAGCTCGAGACGCCTCAATATAAATATAGAGCTCTCCTTCAGAACCTTCGGCCACAATAAAATTATTGGCCTTACGAACATGACTAGCCATTACTACGCCCCATTTTAGACATCAAAGCTGCATCCAAAACTTCATTTTTAGACTTTGAAACTTCATCTTTTTGACGAGCTTCTTGATTCATCTTCTTAACAGCGCCCAAAAACAGCGGAGCTGCTGCCAAAGACCCGAGAACAATACCTCCGGCAAGATTACCTTTGCCTTTCACAATCTCAATACCACTGTGCCCATCAGGACCAATAATATTTTTAACTTCATAATCACCGGTTCCGAGCAAACTAACTGCCCCTAAACCGCAAGCATAAGCAACAGCATTGCTTTTTAAATGATTTTTAAGCGATTCTGCTTTTTCTTTTAACTTCTCAAGACTCATATTTCTTCTCCATTTGTGGATGAACTTATTTAGACTAATCATATCACGTTTGACAAAATTAGTCAAATAAAATCCTTAAAATTTATATAGAGATAGCATAGACCGGTTAAAGTTTATTTAACACAAAAAAGGGAACTTATTAACAAGTTCCCTTTAAATCCAATCAATTAGGCGTTAAACTTCATCAAATTTATGATAAAAGTTTTCACAAAATCAGCCCGACGGTTTTGATAGTCAAGATAATAAGCATGTTCCCAAACATCAACCGTAGTCAATGGCTTTAAGCCATGAGCGATTGGCGTATCTGCATTAGATGTTTTAAGAACAGACAACTTACCATCTTTATCTTCAACCAACCAAGCCCATCCGCTACCAAACTGAGAAACCGCCACCTCAAGAAATGCCTCACAGAACTTATCATAAGAACCAAAATCGCGTTCAATTTTTGCTTTCAATTCAGCTGGCACTGTTTTATCCCCGGCAGACATTGACTTCCAAAAAAACGCATGATTCCAAGCCTGTGCCGCATTATTAAAAATTCCGGTATACTCTGCTTTACCATAAGCTTCTTTAATAATCTCTTCTAACGACATATTTTCAAACTTGGTACCGGCAATAAGTTTGTTAAGATTATCAACATAAGCACGATGGTGTTTTCCATAATGAAAACTTATCGTATTTGCTGAAATATAAGGTTCAAGCGCATTTTCAGCATAAGGCAAAGCTTCTAAAACAAAAGCCATGATTTTTCCTCCTAAAAAAGTTAATGTTTATGATGTTTGATATAAGCATTCGTCCCGATTTCATCAAGAGTTTTCTGCATTTTTTGTTCTTTATCTTTTTGCTGAGCTACCGCACGATTTTTATCAACAATTTCATAAGTTTTTTGTTCTTTAAACATATCTGAAATAACATCGCGAATATGCTCAATTTTTTGCCGCACTTTTGCCAAAGCATCTTCAAGCCCTTCTCTCTTGGCCTGATAACGTTTATAATAAGAACCAAAATCTCCAATTCTTGGATTTTCTTCTGCAAACTTTTTCTCACGAACCAACTCTTCTTCAAGGGCCGCTAAAGCATTTATAATTTTTTCTTCCACATCCAACTGTTCATTAAGAAGCTTACGTTGCTCATCAATGCTGAACTTTTGAATCCGAGCCAAAGTTTTAAGAGAAGACTTCATAAGCACTTATTCCTTAGCCCTTGAAAGGTGTCGCCAAAATCGCAGCAAGCTGCTGATATCCTTCTTCCAAAGAAACTTTCTCACCTTTCTTTTGGCTTAAAAATTCCTCCAGCTTCGGATAATAAAAAATAGCTTCATCAACTTCGGAATTAGAACCTTTTTTATAGGCTCCGAGACGAATAAGCTCTGCCATATCTTCATAAGAAGCAATATATTTTCGGGCTTTAGCAACAAGAGCATATTCTTCAGGAGTATCACAGTCCGGCATAGTACGCGAGATAGAGCGCAAAATATTAATTGCCGGATAACGGTTACGTTCAGCAATAGCTCGATCAAGCACAATATGCCCGTCCAAAATACCACGCACGGCATCAGCCACCGGTTCATTATGATCATCGCCATCAACCAAAACCGTAAACAAACCGGTAATACTTCCGCTTCCCTCAACACCAGGGCCGGCACGTTCCAAAAGCTTTGGCAGCTCGGCAAACACACTCGGTGTATAACCTTTGGAGGCAGGAGGCTCCCCGACACTTAAGGAGATTTCGCGTTGCGCCATCGCAAAACGTGTAATTGAATCCATCATGCACAACACATTTTTATTTTGATCGCGAAAAAATTCAGAAATAGCCATCGCGGTATAAGCCGCTTGACGACGCATCAACGGACTTTCATCAGAAGTTGCAAGAACAAGGATAGATTTTTTTAATCCCTCTTCGCCCAACACATCTTCAACAAATTCCTTGGCCTCACGCCCACGTTCACCAATAAGCCCGATAACGGCAATATCAGAGTCAGTATTTTTAGCCATCATCGACATCAGCGTAGATTTTCCCACACCTGAACCGGCAAAAATACCCATACGTTGCCCTTTACAGATTGTCAAAAAGGTATTAACAGCCCTCACTCCAAGGTCAACTTTTCCGCGTACACGCCCACGGAATTGTGCCGGCGGCGGAGAACTTTTGATAAAATAAGGCTTATCACCATTCAAAAGCTCACCTTTGCCGTCAATCGGCTCACCAAAGGCATTAACAATACGCCCAAGCCATGACGGATGAGGATAAATAACCGGAGACGAATTTTCAACATCCACACGACACCCCGGCCCGATTCCTTCAAGTGAAGCATAAGGCATAAGCAACAAAGAATCCCCTTTAAAGCTGACCAATTCGCAAGGAACTTTTTTGCCATGATTCGTTGTTACAAAACAGCGGTCACCAATTGTGAGCGGCGAACGGATGCCGGTTGCTTCAACAAACAAGCCCTGCACCGCCATAACTTTTCCATAATAAGTCACCGCGTCAATAGATTTTACATGTTGTGCAATAGCCTCAAAATTAAGAACCAAAATAAATCCTCCCGACAATTTTCCTCATTCATAGCACAAATCAGTAAAAACCGCAAAGAATAAAGCCATTTTTCCCCAGCCGTTAATAATTATTAACAGGAGGCATAGAAAGTATTAACAAATAAATAAAATGAGAATAAGATGAGTCCATAGAAAAAGAACATCATTTTTTAGGCGGAGGAAAACGAATGCGGGTATTACTGGTTGATGACGACTACGCAGTATCACAAAGTATTGAAACCATGCTGAAAAAAGAAGGCATGATTGTTGATACAACAGATTTGGGCGAAGACGGTCTCGAAATCGGAAAACTTTATGATTATGACATCATTATTCTTGATTTGATGTTGCCGGACATGAACGGCTATGAGGTTTTGAAGAACTTGAGAGCCGCTAAGATAAACACACCGGTTCTGATTTTGTCTGGTTTGACCGGACCTGATAAAAAGGTTAAAGGCTTGGGCTACGGTGCCGATGACTACCTAACCAAACCATTTGATAAATCAGAACTTTTAGCCCGTATTCAAGCTGTTGTTCGCCGCTCAAAAGGCCATTCAAATTCAATCATCCGCACCGGTGATGTCGAAGTCAATCTCGACACACAAACCGTAACCGTCGGAAACAAAACCTTGCACTTAACCGGCAAAGAATATGGAATTATGGAACTGCTCTCTTTGCGCAAAGGTTCTACATTAAACAAAGACCAATTTTTGAATCACCTTTATGGTGGTATTGATGAACCTGAGTTAAAAATTATCGACGTTTTCATCTGCAAGCTCAGAAAAAAGCTGGAAAAAGCTTCTGGTGGCAAGAATTATATCGAAACCGTTTGGGGACGCGGCTATGTTCTGCGTGATCCCGACGAAAAGAAATAATTTTTTCCCAAACGCATTACACTCCGGTTTGCTCAAAAGGCAGGCCGGATTATTTATTTTAAAGCACTAAAAAATAATTGTTGACAAAATTTTACAAATAATATATAGAATCACCTCGATATTAAATTTTTTACATATTATTAACTTTTTAAAACGTTTAAATCATGGAAAAAAGAACATTACTCATTCCGGTTGAAAACTTGCACGGTCAACACAACTTCATTTTGTTAGGAACCTCAGATCAGGTAGACATTATCGCATTCAAAACCAAACACAAAGAAAACTTTGTACCAATGCTTCGCGACAACCTGAATACTTTACGCAAACTCGCTGAAACAGAAAGTATCCGTCAAAAAATCTCCTTTGTAGAAGAAACACTCAAAGATGCCAATACACAAAAATGGCAAAAATCCCCGGAACAAAAATTGCTTGATGCCGCAATGAACCAAGCGCAACAGGCCGGTATGTATATGACCTACCCCCTAACCCGCGAAAACACAATTTACACAGTTCGCACTGCTTAAGTTTTCCAAACAGTAAAAAAGCTTATATTCACCAAGAATATAAGCTTTTTTTGATTAATTTGCAGCAGCGGGAGCTGAACCACCGCCCTGTACGGCATCACCGCCGGAAACCGTTGGCGGCTGAAGTGTACCGACAGCTTTTTTACGCTTAAGCTTATTAACAAATTTAATCGAGCGTTGGGCATCCCATTTCTTTTTGCCCTCTTCGCGCTGAAAGATTTGTTTATAAACTTCAATAGCCTGATCAAATTCCGAAAGCTTGGTCAAACAACTTGCCAAACCGTCATAAAGCTTGTGATGATAACGGTTATTAATAACCATTTGCGCCTTTTTATAGCATTTAAGCGCATCATTAAACTTACCGATTTTTTGATAAACAAAACCGATACTAATCCAAGCCTGAATTTCTTGACTGTTAATATTAAGAATTTTTGTAAAGCATTTGAGCGCAGAATTATTATCGCCCATCAACTGATAAGTCACACCGACACCGTTCCAAGCTTTGATATTAGAACGATCTACGGATAAAACCTTCTTAAAGAAAGAAATTGCACGCTCATATTGTTTAAGTTTCTGTAACGTAACGGCAATACTCAAAAGCGTTTGCGTATGTTTGGGATCAATCTTCATTGCTTGTTCCAGCACATCAAGCGCTTCTTTATAAGAGAACATATGCTGCAAAGCAATAGCCTTACCATTCAATGCTTCCAAAGAAGTTGAATCAATAGCCACTGCCTGATCAAAGCAAGCAATAGCATCTTTATAAAGGCCGCGCATACTCAGCGTAACCCCTTTGTTGTTCAATACCTCAACCGACTGAGGATTAATCGCAAGAGCTTTGTCAAAACACTCAACAGCCTCCGTATACTTACTCATTTTCTGATAAGCAAAACCTTTGCTGTTAAGAGTCTTCCACGAATCGGGCTGTTCGGCTAACGCCTCATCAAACTGCGCTACCGCTTCCTGATACAATCCTTGATCAAGTAATTCCTGCCCTCTTTTATAAGCACTATTGTCATTTGATTTTACCATGATATTCTCTTTTCAATTATAGTTACAGAATAATTCTATTAGAATGTATCATTTTAAAAAGCAAAAGTCAATAAACGGTTAAAAAAATCAATAAAATTTCAACTGTTTATAAAGATCAACATCCGTACGAACCGACATATAGAAAGCACGAAACCGCCGACAAAAATCCTTAACAACATTTCGCCTTGAATAAAAATATTCTTGATATTCAGAGCGAAAGAGCTTATTTGAGGTATTAAAGATTAAGTTTTTACCGCTTGCATCAGCAATCATATATTCTCCGGCCGGCGGCGAAGAAAATTCTAAAACATCAGAAACTTCCAAACAACAGACTCGTGACTTTCGAGCCAATTGAGACAAACTAAGCTGCACCGACTCGCTAAAATAACTAAAATCGCTGATAATAAATATCGACGCCGGATTTTTCAAAGAACTTTGCATCATTTTCAAAGCCTTATCAAGAAGATATTGCGGCTGTTGTGCAGCTGTCAAAATCGCCTGAGAAACCTGAGATATTTTCTTCAACACAACCGGCATAAGCGCCCGATTACTACTCGGCTTAAAAAAGGTTAAATTAGAACCATCAAAAATCAACGCCCCGAAACGATCGCGATTTTCCATACACAACCACCCGACAAGAGCCGCAAGCTTTGCCGCCGCCACGGATTTCAGCTCTTTTTTAGTTCCAAAGGCCATACATGGCGACAAATCGAGCAAAACATAAACTTCACGGTCTTTTTCTTCGGCATACACACGTGTAAAAGGCGTTTGCTTACGAGCGGTAACGCGCCAATCAATATCACGCACATCATCGCCGTAAGAATAACTGCGCAGCTCTTCCAGCTCTATTCCGCGGCCCTTAAAGGCTGACTTCACATCTCCGGCTTGATTAGATACTTTAAGCCGCTGATGAAAATTTTTCAAATAAGAAATATATTGACGCTGGGCAATCAGCTCGTCCAAAGTCGCATACAGTCCCTCACCGCTTTTGTCTTTCGGCGTATGACCAAGAATTTTGTTTTTCAGAGACTTAAGCACCATACTTACCGCTCCGGTTTAAGATTAAGGCAGAGGAATCAATCGCAATAACGCACTGATAACATCATCAGTTGTCACACCTTCGGCCTGCGCCTCAAAGGTCAAGATTAAGCGATGACGTAAAATTTCATAAACCACGGCATGAATATCTTCTGGCGAAACAAAATCTCTACCTTCAAGCCATGCATTGATTTTGGCGGCTCGGTCAAGAGCAATGGTCGCACGCGGACTTGCGCCGTACAGAACCTGCCCCGCTAATTTTTTATCATAATTTTCGGGATGGCGCGTCGCTACGATAAGCTGAATAAGATACTCCTCAATCGCTTCACTCATATGAACATTAAGAACCTCACGCCGCGCAGACAAAATGTCTTCAACAGCAAGCTTAACCGGAGAGGCAATATCAGGATTTTTAACCTCACCGCGAACCAAAGACAAAATTTTGCGCTCTGCAGCGGCATCCGGCTGCCCGATTTTAATATACATCAAAAAGCGATCAAGTTGCGCTTCCGGCAAATTATAAGTTCCTTCTTGTTCGATTGGGTTTTGTGTCGCCATAACCATAAACAACGGCGGAAGAACATATTTTTTGCCACCGATAGACACCTGACGTTCAGCCATAGCCTCAAGCAAAGCAGACTGAACCTTTGCCGGCGCACGGTTAATTTCATCAGCCAAGACCAAATTTGCAAAAACTGGCCCCGGACGAAATTCAAACTCACCTTTGGCAGCCAAATAAATATCACTACCGGTAATATCTGACGGCAGCAAATCCGGTGTAAACTGAATACGGTTATATTTTGCATTAATCGACTGGGCTAAGGTTTTTATGGCCTTTGTTTTAGCCAACCCCGGAGCACCTTCAACCAAAGCATGCCCATCGGCCAAAAGCGTAATGATTAATTTTTTAACCAAAGCCTCCTGCCCAATAATTTGAGTTTCCATATAATTTTTCAGCGCAAGAATATTTTTCCGAACTTCAGACATCATCAACCTCACTAACCAAGCATTTCACGTTTCAAAAAAGTATTATATTCATCAAGCACGGCATTTTTCATGGTCACATTTTGCAAAAAGTCATAAAGCTCGATAGATTTTTTATAATGAACTTTAGCCCGCGCAAAATCGCCTTGCTCTTTATCAGCCGCTTCAACCCGTGCCAAATAAAGAAGGGCCTCAGCCTCGGCAAAATGATGCTCTACTTTTCCATATAAGAAGACCGACTTCATCAAGGCTTTACGTGCATTGGCAATATCACCGATAAGAAAGCGCAAAGTGCCGATAGCCGACAAAGTACTGGCTTCTCCAAGAATATCACCGTTTTCACGATAAAGCTCGCGACATTTTTCCAGCAAATCATGTGCCTTATCATAATTTTTGGCTTTCATCATAATCCGAGCCATAGCGCGCAAAACAGAAGCCTCTTTCAAAGAAACGCCTTCTTGCTGAAACAAATTTGCAGCCTTGCGATAAGCTTCCAATGCTTTTTCTTCTTCACCCATAACCAAATAGATATAAGCTTCTTGGTCATAAGCATCACCAAGCAACAAAAGGCTTCCCTCTTGCAAAACTTCTTGAGCTTGACGAACAGCAGTCAAAGCTTTTTCAAACTGATATTGAGCCACATAGAGCTTTGCTTGTTTGATATAAACATCACCGAGCACGGTTTCGGCATCAGGCAAAGATTTCACCAGCGCAATTGCTGAAGAAAAGTCCTTTTCGGCCGCCTCAAAATTTTCCAAACTGAGCTCCAGTTCACCCAATCGGCACATCACTTGCGATTCGCCGACAAAATCTTCATTTACATCATAGAGCTTAGCTGCCTCAATATAGCGGCTGCGAGCCTCATCATAATCACCTTTTTTCCAAGCATTATCGCCGGACTGCGCCACTTGCGCCGGTATATCTACATATTTTTCCTGATTTGTAACAACCATCTAAAAACTCCTTTGCAAACAACTTTAATATAATATATATTATCGCTAAGCAAAAAAGACAAGAAGTATTACAAACAGCGGGTAATAAATGGAAGATATATTTGACTTAAGCGCGACAGATGCTGATTTAGAGAACGCACCGACAATTTATAACAATATCTCGGCCTTAACCGAGCCACATTTTCCGTGGATTGATGAGCTTAATCCGGAACAAAAAGAAGCCGTAACCACAACCCAAGGCCCTGTTTTAGTTTTATCAGGCGCCGGCACGGGAAAAACAAAGGTTCTGACCTCGCGCTTGGCATATCTGCTGAGCTCCAGAAAATCCCAACCATGGGAATGTCTGGTTGTCACCTTTACCAATCGTGCAGCAAAAGAGATGAAAGAACGCGTTTACGGCTTGATTGGAGAAGCTGCCGATTCGGTATGGCTTGGCACATTCCACTCTATTTGCGTCAAAATTTTACGCCGCCACGCGGAACTTGTTGGCTTAAACAGCAACTTTACAATCTTAAATGAAGACGACCAAAAACGCTTGGTTAAAAAGATTTGCGAAGCCGAAGGCATAGATGACAAGAAATATCCGCCGCAAAGCATTGTCGACAGCATCCAGCGCTGGAAAGACAAAGGCCTAACCATAGATAAAATAAAACAAGACTACAAAGCCAACATTCTGACCGATATTTATGAAAAATATCAAGCCCGACTGATTGAGCTTGATTGTGTTGACTTTGGCGACATCATTTTGCACACGCTGACAATTTTGCTCTCACATAACGATGTTTTGGCCTCTTATCAAGAAAAATTCAAATATATCATGGTTGACGAGTACCAAGACACCAACGTCAGCCAATATCTGCTCTTACGACTATTGTCACAAAAACACCGCAATTTATGCTGCGTGGGCGATGACGACCAATCAATTTATTCATGGCGCGGTGCCGAAATTGAAAACATTCTGCGTTTTAACAAAGACTTTCCGGATGCAAAAATTGTCCGCTTGGAGCGCAACTACCGCTCAACAGCTAATATTTTGGCTGCGGCCTCGGCATTAATCAGCCACAACCAAGACCGCCTGGGCAAAACCTTAAAAGTTGCAGAGAATAGTCCGGCTCGCAATGCTGAAAATCATAAAATAAAAATCACGAGTTTATATAGCGGTGAAGAAGAAGCCAATTACATTGCCGGAGAAATTGATAACCATGTCCGCAACGGCTATCAATACGCCCAGATTGCGGTTTTAGTCCGCACCGCCTTTCAAACCCGCGAGTTTGAAGAAAAATTTATATCAGAATCTATACCTTACCAGGTTATCGGCGGACCCAAGTTTTATGAAAGAGCCGAAATCCGTGACGCAATAGCTTATTTCAGAGTCGTATTACAACCGCACGATGATTTGGCTTTTGAACGCATAATTAATAAACCTGCAAGAGGCATTGGCGCCAAAAGCATCGAAAAATTTTATCAAACTGCCCAAGCTGAGCATATTTCGCTGTATATGGCAGTAGAAAAACAGCTTGCGGAAGGACTGGTAACCGGCAAAGCCAAAACCGCCCTATCAAATTTAATGAACTTATTCAAAGAATGGCGCACCGCCAACCAAAGCATCACTCCCGACGAGCTGGCTGGATTAATTCTTGAAGATTCGGGCTATATTGAGAGCCTCAAAAATGACAAATCTGCAGAGGCCCCCGGCCGTCTGGAAAACTTAAAAGAATTAATCAACGTCATGAGCGATCATGACAAGTTCCCCACCATGTCAGACTTTATGGAACACGTCAGCCTTGTCATGGATAACGATGATGAAACAGATAAAGACAAAGTCACCTTAATGACATTGCACTCAGCCAAAGGTCTGGAGTTTGACTTAGTCTTTCTCCCCGGCTGGGAAGAAGGCCTGTTTCCGCACCAGCGCAGTCTGGATGAAGGCGGAGCCGATTCTCTGGAAGAAGAACGCCGACTGGCCTATGTTGCCATCACCCGTGCCAGAAAGGAATTATATATTACCACAGCATTAAACCGCCGCGTTTACGGCCAATGGCAAAACAACATTCCTTCACGCTTTATCAATGAGCTCCCTTCCGCTAATATTGAATTGAGCAACAAAAGCGCTAATTACTTCCAGCGAGAAAGCCGCTACGACAACAATCGAGGAAACTATTGGGCAAAAAGCAAACCCGAACTTGATGAGTTCGGAGAATATGAATATGACTCAGGCGGCTCAGATTATCACTATACCCGCCAATATAACAACAGCTATCAAGGCTATAACTCGTGGACAAACATGAATAAAGCCCGCCAAGAGGCTAAAAATAAAACCTCAAGCATCGCTATCGGTGCCCGTGTTTATCACGAAAGCTTTGGCTACGGGCGCGTCAAAAATATCGAAGGCAACAAGCTTGAAATAATTTTTGACAAAGCCGGCTATAAAAGGCTGATGAAAGATTACGTAAAAGCCGTATAACAAAAAAAAACGCGTTCCTCAAAGAACGCGTTTTTTTTCACACATAACTTACCGCCAAAGTCTATCCCACAGGGTTCCTCTTTTTATGGCATGTTTTGCCCATGCTTCATAGGTTGAACGAGGCAAAAGATAAAATTTTCCTTCCAGAGGTGTTGGATGACGATTAGCTTCACTTATCAAAAAATGCTCACAACCACGTGCAGCAGCTTCTTTGACTTTATTACAAAAGCGCGGATGAACAGATATCTGAGCCTCAGCAGTTGTATAAATATGCTGACCGGAATCAAACAATGAAATACACTCACTATTGAGAACAAAACTTCCTCCAGGATAAAAATGTTGAAAACAGATATCTATTCTCATATCCGCCGACCAATAGCGAAGACGTCGCTTTGCCGCATTAGCCAACGAAGAAGGCATTATCGGCAAGAACAAACCACTTGCACCAACCCAAACAAGTTGAATTGTAAAAAATGGCTTCTCACTAGGAAGCTTATCCACCACTTCATAAACCATCAGTTTTCTATCTGCCGGAAAAACAAACTTTTCACGAGGGACTGAAAATGTAATAGCCTGACTGAAGGTATTTTCTACAACTTCGCCATCGTCATAATAAACTCTTTCACCTATTTGCTGAATTTTAAGGTCTTTACGATTTGTCCGAATATATTGATGCAACATATAGGCAGCAAAATTCGTCACTGTCGTCTTAAAATTAGCACTAGCATAAATTTTTTCGGTAAGTATAATATTTGCCATAAAAATAAATATTTAGAATGATACATAAAATAATAATCACATAGGCCTTGAAGTATAGTTCAAATATTTTCAGAATCAATAAAAAATTTAATTATCAGCCAAGACTTGGATACTATCGCCTTCCTCAGACTTTTCCACCTCACCGACAGCCTGACGTCCCATCACATACATATGGAAAAACGTAACCGGCTTAATATCCGTAGCATTATAAATTTTTCGACGAATACGACTTCTGATAAAATCTGCAATCGGCTGTTCTTTATAATTATAATCAGACACTGCCTTAGGAATTTGCTCTTCCATATCTTTCTTAATATCCTCAGCCAAAAGCTTAAAAGCAGGTTCATCAAGAATATCAATTGAAGATATCTGCAAATCTTTGAGATTCCACTTACGATCAAACACAACAGAAATAAAGACGCTGCAATTATAGGCAATACGTTTGCGATTCCGCACCACTTGAGAGGAAAGAGAAACAACTTGCTTTCTGTCAACGGCCAAAACATCAACCGAAATATTTTCCAGCCAAGTCATTTTTCCGTCTTTGTAACAGAACAAATCACCATCACGTGATAATTCCACTTGCTTAATTCCCAAAGCATAAGCAAAGCGTTGATGCTCACGAACAAAACGTTTGTCTCCATGCACCGGCATAAGAACTTTGGGCTTAAGAAGTTCATACATTTTTTTCAAATCATCACGATTGGCATGACCGGAGGTATGAACCAAAAACTCTTCTTCACGAATAACTTCAACCCCCTGCTCCATCAAGCTTTCTTGCATACGCTCAATTTTATCTTCATTTCCCGGAATAATCTTTGAAGAAAAAATAATCGCATCACCTTTAGAGAGCTTAACATCTTTATGCTCCCCCTTAACGATTGAACTCAGTGCACTGCGATAATTTCCCTGAGATCCGGTACAAATATACATAGCCTTATCAGAAGGAATATCCTTTGCATCTTTAACATCATAAACATTAGACAGATTTGGAAAAAAGCCACATTCTTTAGCAATTTTCATATTTTTAATCAAAGTGCGCCCAACCAAAATCGGCGTTCTTCCGGCTTTTTCAGCAGCCAAAACAAGGCTTTCTAAACGCATAAGATTTGAAGCAAAACAAGTTGCGATAAGTCCGTTTTTATAAAGCGGCACCAAATTAAGTAGACTTTGGCGCACATCAAACTCGCTATATTGGGGCTTATCAACCAAAACATTTGTTGAATCACACACAAAAATATCCACCCCATCTTTAGCAGTTTTTTCAAGCTCAGCATAATTTGTTCTAACAATATCGGTCTTATCATCATCAAAGCGCCAATCTGTGGCGTGAACAACCGTTCCTTTTTCTGTTTTGATGATTAAGGCACAAGTTTCGGGCACTGAGTGCGTCACCGGCACAAACCGCACATCAAAATCATCAAAATGAATCAACGGATTTTCATTAACCTCAATCAGCGTCACTTCGCTATCAAGATGATACTCTTTTAATCTTTCACGAATAAGACCTGCCGTAAAGCGCATAGAATAAACCGGGCACCTAAGTTTAGGCCAAACTTGAGCAATTGCTCCAAAATGGTCTTCATGAGCATGCGTAATAAATAGGCCTTCAATCCGGTCTGCATAATTTTCTAAAAAAGACGGATCAGCAAAAGACAAATCCATCCCTGGATAGTCATCATTCAAAAAAGCATAGCCACAATCCACCACAATAATTTTTCCATTCACGGCATAGGCATACATATTCATTCCGATGCAGTCAGACCCGCCAAGCGGCAAAAAATACAATCCGTCATTATCTAAAATAGACATATCATTCCTCATTAAAAAAGACATCACCGGCCAATATCTTTGCTACATCTTCACCTTGAGACAAGAGCAATGCCCCATTCTCGTCAATGCCGATAAAAATGCCTTTTACGGTTTTATTTTCATTTTTCACAACAATTTCCTCGCCCAAAGATTTAGCACTTTTGAGCCAAATGTCAAGAACGGCCTGAAATCCTTGATTGTGCCACAAATCCAAAAGCTTATTCCATTGGCGCAAAAATTCTTTCAAAAACACATAACAATCTACCTTTATCCCAAGTTCTGCCAATGAAACAACCGAATACAACAAAGTATCATCTTTGGGAGCATGAGCAATATTTACGCCAATACCCGAAATCAAAAAATCACCTTCTCCCTTTTCCAGCAAAATCCCCGAAACCTTAGCACCGTTTATCAAAACATCATTCGGCCATTTAAGCTTAATATCAATAGCGCTACTTTTATTAACCTGTTTGATGGTATTTAATAAAGAAAGAGAAGAAATAAAAACAAACTTGCTCAAATCACAAGCTGCCGTCTCAAAAACCAGTGACATAAACAAGTTTCCCTCAAGACCAACCCACGGACGACCGCGCCGCCCACGACCTGCCGTTTGTTTTTTAGTTGTAATCACACAACGTTGCCCGCAAACAGCAGATTTACTCCATTCTAAAGCCTGATTATTTGTGCTTTCCAGCGCATCAAAATCCTGCCAAATCCAATCTTCTACCATTTTCATGAAACCAGCCCTCGCAAAGCCATCTCAACATCGTTTACCAAATATTTAGGACTCAGAACAAAAACAAGAATAACTGCTAAAATCAATAAGAGCATAAAATAGATACCTCTATCAGCACGGTCAAAATTAGAACGCTTTACATCAAAATAAAAAGTCTTAATAACCCTCAAATAAGCGGCTGCCAAAATCACAATACCCAGCATAATTGCAAAAATTGAAACATAATCTTGATAAGCCACCAAATTATCAACAATAAAGACCATGCCCAAAAAGCCTAACAATGGAGGAAAACCGAGTAAAGACACCATAAAAATAAGCATAGCGGCTGCAATAAACGGCTTGCTTTCCGCAAGACCTGAAAGCTCATTAAGACGCCTTAAATAATCTCCTTTGTTTTTAAGAGCATAACAAGCTGCAAAAACTCCACCCAAAGCCAACATACTTACTAACAAATAAATAAAACTGCTAAAAATGCTAATTTGCGTAATAGAAGAAAGCAAAAGCAATACAATTCCCAGAACAAATATCCGTGAATAAGCCATAATCCGTCGCAGATTTATTTCACCATTTGCGCCTATGGCACCAATAAAAATTGAAATTAGAGAAAATGCATAAAACGCCGGCTTAAGAAGATCAAAATGCACAGCCAACGGCCCAACGGATAATTGCACAAAAGCCGCATAATAAGCAAAAACTGGAACAATCATCAAATAACTTCCGACCGGAAGAATAGCCGCACCCAAAACATCTGCCGTCCAAAAATGAAAAGGAGCAACCCCAAGCTTATATAGACAACCAAGCAACACGATTGCTCCGCAAGCATAAAGCTGCCAAGTAATCTGATGAACTTTGCAATACATTGCAATATCTTCAAAACTTCCGCCACCAACAATTCTCACAACATAGCACACGGCAAAAGCCATAAAGATTGTCCACAAAAAAGCATAGAGAAAAAAATTAAAACTAACCGGATAAGTCTCGTCATCATTCCCCGGAGATCTGATTAAATAAAAATTCAGCAAAAATCCCAATTCTAACAAAACCACCGTCAACCGAATATCAACAGCAGACAAAGCCGAGGTCAAACACAAAAGAGAAAGCAAAATAAAAGAATAAAATCTAAAGCTGGAATAATCCTTACTCAAAAAATACTTTGCCGACAAAAACATGGTAACTGCTGCAAAAAGATAAATAAAAATTTTAAACAACGATGAATGAAGCGAATTTTCATATACATCATTCCAAAAACTTTGGTTATAAAAAATAAGTGTCGCAATAAAAGCTGCCGCCACACCAAATTTTGATAACGTATAAAAGGTTTTAGGCGTTGCCTTCTCGCGAAAAAGACGCACAAATACCGACCCCACCAAAGTCAATACTAAAAAAAATTCAGGAAACAGCGCAAACCAGTTTAACGACATATTACCCCCTCATAAACCACAGCGGATCAGACAAAGACATTAGCAAAACAGCCGCAATCAACCACATAAAACAGGCATCAAGCTTTGAAATATCCGTCGGTTCATTATCTATCGAGAACTCAACCTTTGTCCGCCGCATAAAAAGCTCTTGTACCATAGCTGAGGCCACAAAAATCAATGCCGCCAAAGCAACCATAGCCGTATTAAAATTATAAACCAACAATCCGGAAACAAGCACAAAATTATTTACAAACATTGCTGACAAAGGCAGCCCTAAACCGGCAAATACCATAAAAGTAAAAATAGCCGAAGCCCGTGGCATCTTACATAAAATCCCCTCTGCAGACAGATTTTTTTCAGTTCTTTCCTCCTCTTGAAAAGATACCAAAACCTCAAGGGTTGAAAAAATAATCATAAACGCAAATAACGAAAAACCAACATTAAGCAAAACCTGATCTGTCGGCAAAAAACTCCCTAACAAGAAAAAGATATAATACACCGTCATAAACGAAAAAATCTTATATTGAATATCTTTATTAATCAAACCGATAAGAGCAATAAAAAGCATGCTGATAACGCTAATGATTTCAAGAGCAGTAACAACAAAGATAATCGTATTCGGCATTGATTGCGGCCAAAACCGAATAAAGCTATAAATACCGGACAGCGGCATAAGGTTTGCCACAATAAACACCAACGGATTTTTAATACCGGAAGAAACAACCGATACCCAACTGTGAAACGGCCAAATCGGAATACGCGATAAAAAGGCCAAAAATATAGCAGACCAAATCACAATTTCCTTCACCTGTCCCATTTTAATATCACTGATTTGATTAAGCATCAAAGCGCCATGATTATGATTATACAAAATCATCACCGCTGAAAACAATAAAAGCACACCACACAGGTTATAAATCATAAACCGAAACAACCCTGCTTGACGCTTAATCTCTCCAAACATCCCAATAAGCATAAAAAGCGGAATAAGCATCGCTTCAAAGAAAATAAAAAAGGATATAATATCCAAAGCCGATAAAAACCCATTAACCAAACTCAAAAAAAGAAGTGTAAATATCATACGCGATTTTTGGAACAAATAATCTTTCCTCACTCCCCAGATGCCAATGAGCAAAGCCAAATGAATCCCCAGCATCAATAGCAAAGAAAAACTATCAACACCAAAAGATAAAACAATCTTAGGATTTTTGAGCCACAAATAAGACTCTTGCAACTGCATTTTTCCATATTCGGAAGACACACTCAAAAAAGCAAAAATAATAAAAGCAATATTAACCAATACCGTTAAAAAGGCAACACTCAAAACATTTCGCCCTTTTGTCTTCTCATTATCTTGAGAACATAAAGCAAAAAAGATTCCACAAAGCGGCAACAAAATAAAGACTAAAATAAAAGGAATATTAGGCATCTAGAAAGCTCCTTTCTGCCAAAAGAAAACCGCTGCAGCATACCCTAAGCCAAACAAAAGGAAAAACCAACCGCACACACGCATATTTTTATGCAAAAACATTGATGTTCGAATAAGCACAAACACAAAACGTCTCAGCAAAGCCACCATAACTCGCTCAACAAATAAAAAGTCGATTGTAATCCATAACACTCGCCCCACAAATTTAAGAGGCATCAAAAAAATCTCTTTATATAAAACTAAGACCGGCGCTTTTTCTTCTTGTATCAAAACCTGTTTCTCGACTCCCAAACGTCTTAACGGACACTGCCAAGCAAAAAAGACAACCGCCATCGGCACAAGAATATAAAAGATGGGCTCAACACAACAAACAGTAGACAATCCCCCTCCCAAGAACAATAAGGGAATAAAATAAAACATTGTCGGATTTTTCACAATAGCCCAAACGCGTTCATCTGCCAAAACATCACCAAAATAAACTTGCCCCAAAAAGTGAGAAAAAGCAATAAAATGACAAAACAAAAAAGCAACAATCCACCACTGATTAAGCGAATTCATAAATGAAAGTAATACCACAGCTTCAACCAATGCCACCGCAATCGAAAAAACAAAAGAAACCTTCATCCGTTGGATAAAACCTCCGGTTTGAGATATTAATGGCTCATTAGCCGCACCGATAAGCGGTAAAATCATTGCAGCCGAAATCAATAGTCCAACACAAATTAGCGGAACCAACATTGTTAAAAAATTTGCTCTATCTATCACAAGTAAAACGGCAAACAAGGCAGAAAGCATCATATAAAAATAAAGGATTCGCGCTTTAAGAAAATCAGAAAACAAACATCCCCAAAGCCCCCATGCTAAAGAAATCGCCGCCAAAACCTTCAAAACAAGCTCCCCTTGCGGAACCAAATTAAACAAAGCATGCGTTTTATATAACAAAATTGGTCCAACTAATAAAATAACAACGGTCGCAACAAAATTTTGCCTAACAAAAGAAATATTTTTCAGCTCCAAAATTGAGTTATGAAAAAACGCCAACCCACATTTTACGGCCACAGCACCAATCCACAAGGAAAAAGCAAGTAAAGGATAAGAACTATGACGAGCATACTTTGTCAACGCACTGAAGTATAAACTGTTTTCTTGCCCCCACACAAACGCAAACAAAATAAAGAGCAAAACATCAGCCACAAGATTAAACGATAAAAACAACCGCTTAGCTGCCAATTCGGGAAGCAAAACAAAAATAAGAATATCCAACAAACAAATAGCAAGAAACAGTTGCATAATGTTACCGGCAGATAAAATAAACATCAGCAACACAAAGATTAAAACATACAACCCTCCGGCACGCAACCTGTCTTTTTCTAAAGGATAAAATATGTTGTAATAAAGAGAAAAGAGCAAAACAGCCACTCCCCCCAAAATAAAAGGAGCATACTCCATTCCCGTTTTTAAACCGAGATTAAGATTAAGAGTTGGTGTTTTAATCCAATGCACAAACCACAAAGAGGCTTCAAACGGCGTATTATGCTCAAAATCATAAGCTAAAATTGCCGCAACAGCTGCAAACAAAACAAAAGCCCAAGATTTGACCAACCTGTTTTTCTGAAAAAAGACCGCAGCCAAACCCGCGGCCAAAACTTTAAGTGTAGTAAGAGCAATCATATAAAAAAACTCATTTCATTAAAACACTGCCATGAACAATATATCAAAAAAAGTGTTATTTAAAGTATTTTAGCCCCGAGATTCACAGCAAAAAAACTTTTCACTTGCCATTTAGCTATAAACGCCCCTAAAATAACCAAAGATGCTTCCACAAATGAAAGGAACGAAAATGGCAGAAAAAAACGCAAATCAAGACACCCTGCACCAATGGAAACAAAACAAATTTTTCCGTTTTTTCTGCGCCGGCAAAGAAGATATTGAAAACAGAGCAAAAAACTATAACACCATTCCTTGGTACAAAAGCTATCGCTACCTCGGCGTTCTGCTGTTTTTCATCAGTTTAGTATTAGGCGTGTTTGCCAATCTTTTCTTTCATGTGGAAGAAATGCCAGACGCTTATACTTTTATAGAATTATTGGCGATTCTTTTTCCGGTACTTTATTTAAGTATCCGCGGTTGGCGCCCATTCATGATATTGCTGTTACTATACTTTAGCGCCGACAAAGCTTTCACCGCTTGGATTTTTTACAAAATCGGCATTAACCAAATTCTGGGCGCTTTTTTCTGGTGGTTAGTCATTGCCATAATCCTGATAAATGCGATTCGCGTCCAAAACGCCCGAGCTCGCTTAGGGCTCATGCCACAAAAAAAGCCTTATGCCAGAGATGCCGTTATCGCAATAAGCGGATTTTTAATTTTGTTCGGCTTGGCCTTAATCAGCTTTGTCATCAGCCATAACGCGGTATAATTTCATAAAATAAAATCCATATAAACAACAAAAAAGCCTCCGCAAAGGAGGCCTAAGATTGGTGGGCGCTGAGAGGTTCGAACTCCCGACCCTCTCGGTGTAAACGAGATGCTCTTCCAGCTGAGCTAAGCGCCCGTCCCGTTCCACGAAAAACTTTATACTCTCTAAAAAATAATTAATCAAGAAAAAAATGAAAAAAAATCTATTTTTTTTATAAAATCTTGAAATTTCAATAAATAATAAAAGTCTGTACTTTTCAAAATTTTTTGTTATAATATGCGGCGGTAAAAACAACAGAAAGATAAACGCGTGAAAAAAATTATTTCAGCTGCTGATGCCGGCAAAATGATTCCCAATGGTTCAACCGTAATGATTGGGGGATTTTTGCACTGCGGCTCACCCAATAAAATAATTGATGAAATGATTACACAAAATATTCACGACTTAACGCTGATTGCAAACGATACCTGCGTCCCTGACTGCGACCGAGGCAAACTTATAGTCAATAAAAGAGTAAAAAAAGCAATTGTCTCTCATATCGGAACAAATCCCGAAACCGGACGCCAGTTTGTTAACGGCGAAATTGAAGTCGAATTTGTCCCCATGGGAACTTTGGTTGAACGGATTCGTGCCGGTGGCGCCGGACTAGGCGGTATTTTAACCCCAACAGGCATCGGCACAGTGGTCGAACAAGGCAAACAAACCATAGAAATAGATGGAAAAAAATACCTTCTTGAAAAACCATTAAAAGCAGATTTTGCCATCGTCTATGGCACCAAAGTAGATAAATACGGCAACGTCTATCTCGAAAACAGTACCAAAAACTTTAATACAGTCATGGCAACAGCGGCCAAAACAGTTATTGTTGAAGCCGAAGAGCTGGTTGAAGACTGCCTTGACGCCAATCACATCACCATCCCCGGAATTTATATTGATTATATCGTTGCCTAAAATAAGGATACAAACATTATGGAATTAAGCAAAGAACAAATCAGAGAAATAATTGCACGCCGCGTTGCCAAAGAATTACACGAAGGCGACTATGTCACTTTAGGCATCGGCCTCCCAACAGAAACGGCAAATTATATCCCTAAAGAAATGCACGTCATGATTCAATCCGAAAACGGCTTAATCGGCGTCGGTGCCAAGGCAAAAGGAGACAACATCTGCCGCACCTCAATTAACGCCGGCGGCATTCCGGTAACCACAAAAAAAGGCGCCGTATTTTTTGATACCGCCACTTCTTTTTCAATGATAAGAGGCGGCCACGTTGACGTCACGGTTCTGGGCGCCTTGCAAGTCGACCAAGAAGGCAATATTGCCAACTGGATGGTCCCAGGAGCCTTTGTTCCGGGAATGGGGGGCGCCATGGACTTAGTCGTTGGTGCAAAAAAAGTCATCGTTGCAATGGAACATATGGCTAAAGATCAAATAAAGATTCTAAAAAAATGCACCTTGCCGCTAACTGCCGCTCACGAGGTTGATTTAATTGTAACAGAACGCTGCATCTTAAGAGTAACGGACGAAGGTCTTGTACTTGAAGAAATCAATCCGCTCTTCTCACTTGAGGACATCACCTCAACGATTGAGGCTGATTTAATCATCCCTGACAGCATGCAAAACATCGCTGCATAATATAACAAAAAAAGGCTCTCATATAAGAGAGCCTTTTTCATACCCTGCACATAAAGCAAGGAAAATTTCTTAGTTTACAGAATCCTGCAAAGCTTTACCGGCTTTAAATTTGGCTTGTTTGCGAGCCGGAATTTTAATGGTAGCACCAGTGCGCGGATTGCGGCCGGTTGTAGCAGAACGCTTAGAAACAGCAAAAGTACCAAAACCAACCAAGCGAACTTCATCGCCGGCTTTCAAAGCATTAGTAATAGAAGAAACCAAAGCATCCAAAGCCTTAGCTGAATCAGTTTTTGTTAAACCAGTTTCGTTAGAAATGCTGGCAATCAATTCATTTTTATTCACAGTGAGGACTCCCTCTAAAAAATGTTAAACAAACAATGCAGAAACCACTCCACTTCAAGCAATTCAAAGGAAAACAGCCTCCACACTCAAAGTTTAAGAATTAAACAAAAGCTCTGTCAAACAAAAATAACGCATTTTCAAAAAAACTGTGTATTGTTTCGCTAAAAAAAGCTTTTTTTTTGCATAATCCTGATTTTTGTTACCTAGAAATTATAATTTTTTCAAAAACCGCTTAACTTCACGACGCATTTCATCACTTCCATGCCCGAGAGCCGGAACGATTCGCAAGCGACAGTTTTTAAGTCTTTGTGCAAGCTGATAAGCTCCAACCAGAGGACACAACAAATCTAAACGATTATGAAATATATCAATCGGAATATTATCCAAAACCTTCACATTTTCCAAGAGCTCATTTTCTTTAAGAAAAAATTTATTGGCCGCATAATTGGTATAAATCTTACAAATATTAATATCCTCATTCGAAACCGGCAAATCATCAACCTCTGGCGGCACTAATGACCCAAGCGCAAATTCATAACGTCCATAAAGACGCACGGCCTTCTCCTGATTTTTTCGCACATTTGACTTTAATAAAAGATTATAATAAAGCGGAACATTCTCTCCCTCAGCCGGTGACGAAACTTTTTCCCACACATCCGGATAAAGCCATCCTGAATATTTTGTTTCCCAAGCCGCGTTATCTTCATTAGCCAGAAAAATTTTGGTAAGGATTAAGCGCTCAACTTTGTCGGGATGATTTTCGGCAAAATACAAAGCCAATGTTGAGCCCCAAGAACCGCCGTAAACAATGATTTTTTCATTGATATTAAGAAAAGCAAGAAGCTTCAATATATCATCAGATAATTCTGCTATGGTATTTTCTTTTGTTTCACCTGCCAGCACAGACTTTCCACACCCGCGCTGATCAAACAAAATCACACGAAATCTTTTCAAATTAAAATCTGCCGCAGTAGAAGAACGACTATAATACCCCGGCCCACCATGCAAACAAACAATTGCTCTTCCCTTTGGGTTGCCATATTCATGAAAATAAATCTTGTGAATATCAGATACCGGCACATAACCGCTGTTAAAAGGTTTTGGCTCAAACCAACGCTCCCAAAAAGACATTTCAATCTCCTTATAATTAATTATGATTGCAATCTGAATCAGATAATTTTAATATAAACCATAGAACAAGATTCGCAACAGGGAAAAACAAATGAATACAGAAATTTGCCTGCATAATGCCACAGTGATTAATGGCTATACCACAATGAAAAATTGCGCGGTTCTGATTAAGGGGCATAAAATAATAGATGTATTCAACGAAGTCCGCTTTGCTCAAAAAAAATTTCGCCCTGAAGTGAAGTTTATTGATGTAAAAGGCGCTTACCTCGCCCCCGGATTCGTCGATACTCACATCCATGGCATTGGGGGGTATGGAACGGAAGACCACTCTGTAGAATCAATATTAAAGATGTCGGAGATTTTACCGCAATACGGTGTATCATCTTTTATCCCTACCCTTTATTCGGAAAAGAAAGACGAGCTGATAAAAAGCATTAAAGCCGTTGTACAAGCAATGGGCAAAGAACAAGGCGCAAAAATTTTAGGTTTGCACCTTGAGGGCCCATTTATTTCACCGGATAGACTTGGTGTTCAGTCGCCCAGCAGTTTAAGTCCTGTTAGTCTAAAGCTTATGGAGGAATTATGGGCCACTGCTGAAGGAAAAATTATAAACATGACGGTTGCACCGGAATTAAAAGGCATGAGAGAACTGGCACTCAACTGCATCAGCAAAGGTATCGTTTTACAAGCAGGACACACCAACGCCACTTACAATCAAATGATTGAAGGAATGCAAGCCCGCATTATGCACGTCACTCATTTGTTTAATGCCATGAGCCGCATGCACCACCGCGACCCCGGCGCTGTCGGAACCGTATTTATACATCCGGAATTATCTTGCGAGGTTATTGCTGACGGAATTCATATCAACCCTAACATTATCAAGTTTTTACTGCGTTGCAAACCAATAGATAAACTGGTTTTGGTCACCGATGCACTTAAACCCACCAAACAAAAATCCCTTCCCTTGATTGCCAATGGCGAAGAAGTTTATCTAGATAAATGTTTTTATCGCAAGTCAGATAATGTAATTGCCGGCTCGGCCTTAACCATGCTCGACGGTGTAAAAAATCTGGTTGAATTCGGCCTAACTCTGGAACAAGCAATACAAATGGCCTCAACCAATCCGGCCAGAATCATGAAGCAAGAACACCGCGGTCTCATCGCTCCCGGTTATGATGCCGACCTGGTTATCTTTGATAAAGATTTCAAAAATAATTATACCATCATTCAAGGACAGATCTATAAAAAAGGAAAAAAGCTATGCGCGTAATCATCAAAAAAGACTATGACGAATGTTCAAAATGGGCAGCTGATTTTGTAGCTTATAAAATCAAACGCTTTCACCCCACAGCCGAAAAATCCTTTGTTTTAGGCTTGCCAACGGGATCAACGCCGCTTGGCATGTACAAAGAATTAATAACCCAAAACAAAGCCGGTAAAGTTTCTTTCGAAAACGTCGTAACCTTTAATATGGATGAATACATCGGCCTTCCTCCGGAACACCCGCAAAGCTACCACTATTTCATGAAAGAGAACTTCTTTAAGCACATTAACATCCAACCCAAAAACATTCACATTCCAAACGGTATGACCCGAGACTTTGAAAAAGAATGTCAGGATTACGAAGCTGCTATCAAAAAATGCGGCGGTGTTAACCTGTTTATCGGAGGTATTGGGACTGATGGACATATTGCCTTTAATGAACCAGGCTCATCATTAACCTCCCGTACCAGAATAAAAACACTACGCCTTGACACCATAAAATCTAACGCCCGCTTTTTTAACAACGACATAACACGCGTTCCTAAAACTGCTTTAACCGTCGGCATCGGCACAATTATGGATGCAGAAGAAGTCATGATAATTGCCACCGGCAAAAACAAAGCTGAAGCAATTAAACACGGCATTGAAGGCAGCGTCAGCCACATGTGGCCGATTAGTATTTTACAAATGCACCAACACGGAATTATTGTTTGTGACGAAGAAGCCGTCAGCCTCTTACAACCAGAAACGGTCAATTATTTTAAAGAAATCGAAAACCGCACATTGTAGGAAAACAACATGAATATACCTCAAACAGCAGGCTGCACCATATTGGCCATCGGAATTGCCTTGGGAGGATTCTTCCCTGGATATTTCTATTATAACTCTGTCCACAACAATCGTACCGTTACTGTAAAAGGCCTTTCCGAAATGGAAGTCAAAGCCGATTTAGCCTTTTGGAAAATAAAATTCAAAACCACCGGCAATGACTTAAACCTTCTTCAACAAAAAATGGCCACAGATTCCCTTGCGATTCAAAAGTTTTTAAAGGAGCAAGGATTCGCTGATAATGAAATCTCAGTTGAAAGATTAAATACCGATGACTTAAAAACCAACCCTTACCGCTCATCGGAAGTAAACGATTCTCGCTATATCTTAGACCAAACAATAACCGTTCGCACCAATCAGGTCGATAAAGTCGAAACAGCTTTAAGCCAGACCGGAACATTGGTATCTCAGGGCGTTATTTTAGATAATCAAGAATATTCTTCACCGGTATCATACCTCTTTACCGGCTTAAATGAGATAAAACCCAAAATGCTCGAACAAGCCACCCAAAACGCTAAAGAAGCAGCCGAAGAATTTGCCAGAAGCTCAGACAGCACCGTCGGCAAAATAAAAACTGCCAACCAAGGCGTTTTCTCAGTCTTGCCAAGAGAACAAATCCCCGGAATGAGCGAAAATATGCAGATTAACAAAACCGTCCGCGTCGTCTCTACGGTTGTTTATTACTTAGATTAAAAAAAAATTCTAAGAACGTCCGTTGTTTATTGAAAGCCTTTGGCCCATATTACTGTTTGTTTGCGAACGAGCTTGATATTGGGCCTTAACTTTATCCATCACAGCGGCCATTTCTTTAGCATAAGCATCTCCGTTATTATCAAAATATCTGGTTCCAGTGTTAGACTTCAAATCTCTCCAAGTCCATTGTCCACCAATTTTATTGTTATAAGAGCGCGAAACATCACCATTTCTTAACTCAAATTGAGCAACACCATCCTTAAACGAAAAATCAATTTGTTGTTTTCCGTCTTTGCTAGTGCCGAACATATGTAAAACCCCATTTTTATCTTTTGAGATCTGTAAATTATCAATATCTTTAGCAAAAGATAAGCGCGATTTATCCGACAAATTTACACTTATACCATCAGACAACAACTCATTAAGAGACGGATTTTTCTTCTGTTGTGGTTCTTTTTTATTATTTTGCTCTTTAAGGGCTTTAATAAAATGCTTAGCTTTTTCTAATCTCTGACGTTTTTCTGGAGAAAGCATAGGATTCCCCAAATCATCACTGTTTAGATCCTCGGTTTTACGCATTTCCCCCGATTTTCCCTCAAATAATGAAAGAAGAAAATTTCCATCTTCATCATATTCAGTAGAAAAAAGCAATTCTCCGTTTTCATCATACCCCCAAGCCTTTGTAACATCTTCAGGAGTACCATATCCATTTTGAACACCGTTTCCCTTCCATGAATCGATTTTCTTAACTTTTTTTTGCAATGCTTCAATATCAACCATGCCGCCTTCTCCTTTTCATTTTAATAAAAAAGTACTAATAAAATTATAGCACAAAACCGGCCACAGTCAACAATGTTTAAATAATAACCCATAGTATAAACAAAAAATTAGATAAAAAGTTGTAAATTTAAGCCCAATCAAACAAAAACTAAATATTTACTTTCATACCATTAGATAGAAAGACATATTTAAAATCTTTATAAAAAGCTTACTATTTGCTGGCTCTACATCAAAGGTTGGGGCAAAAGCAGTACTCAAGATTATAAAAAGTATTATAATCAGTTCAGCACAAACCTATTTTGGAGGACTGCTTATGC
>CASFMW010000021.1 GCA_949295935.1 uncultured Pseudomonadota bacterium
GGCATAAGCAGTCCTCCAAAATAGGTTTGTGCTGAACTGATTATAATACTTTTTATAATCTTGAGTACTGCTTTTGCCCCAACCTTTGATGTAGAGCCGATTGCTTTTATATTGTTACTTGTATTCTTTCTTAGTCTATATATCAGCTAGTATTTCTCATAAAAAGTTTGTGGTGAACGAATTATAGTTTTTATAATCTTGAGTATTGCTTTAGCCTCTACCTTTAATAATGAAGCAACGAATTTTTATTTTTCAACAAATTTTAATCGTTAACAGAGATATGGAAAATTATATTGAAAATTTTTGGAAATTTTAATATCATAAAACTATATGATATTAAAACGCAAAAATAGGCAAACAGTTATATGTTAGAATTTTACCATATATCTCGAGATTGTTCGGCGGAAACAATTGTTAATTTTGCACAGAATGGTATTCTACCTGCAAGCGGACGCGGTTATGGTGGGCAAAGCGGCGGATTTTATTGTTGGACTTCTAATGAAAATGCCGAAAGATATTATCGTTCGCTCTTGGCTGAAGATGATGCTAAATGGGCAATGGAAACTTTTGGGGCTGACATCCGCCTTAAAGATGGTAAAGCCTTAAAACTCAAGATATCGGTCAATGAAGAAAATTTGAAAAATCCAAACTGGCAGCTTGATAACGAGCAACATGCCTTTCAAAAAGCCGGCCGAAGTCGCTCCATATTTTTGGATTTTTGGGAAGCAAATAAAGATTGTTTCAATAACAACTTCGTTGATTTTGAAATGGTTAAAGAAAACGGAGAAAAACAAAAAGTCTATGCTCTTGGTTGGAATGAAGAAAAACACTGCCCTACCTTTACCACTAAAACGGCTGACGGGCGTTTGATTGAAGAAGATGTTCTTTCAACCAAAGCCGAAGACTCTTATCGTACTCAGGCAATTAATGACTATCTCTGTCACACAAGTAAATCTTTTGATGATAATTACAACAAACTTCTTTTAGCTGCCGCGCAAAATAAACATTCTATTGATATAAACGGAAAAGAGCTGTTTACCGAAAGATTAGCCATAAAATATTGTGGACAAGAACCTATAAAAAATATTGAACTTTCTTTTTTGCAAGGTGAAATTACCGTTGCTCCGGATAGAGGTATTAATAATCCCAGATCTGGTGATGTGGCTCATGGCTCTTCCCCTTATCGTCTTTATTACGAGGAGAAGAAAGTTAATGTTGAAATGTATCAAAAACTAAAAAGTCTTAAAGACCGTGTTCATAGCGCTACGAGCAACAAAACTTATACTCCGATAAATCAGGTTCTTCTGCAAAATAAACTGCAGCAAACGCTTGATAAGTAATTGGTTCATATTTGACAAAAAATAATTTGACCTTTTTAACAAAATCATTTATAAAGATAAAACATTTGTATTTTTATGTCTTACTTAAATTTATATGATTATGGAAACAAGAATTTCGTTATTTAATGTTTTGAGTTTTGTGCAGAATCAAAAGAGTGTTACACCAGCAGTGTTAAAAGAAAAATTTCAAGTTTTTGCCGGTAATCCTCAACGCAACAGAGATTTGGACTTTTTGTTCCGCTGCAGATTATTGGCTTGGAAAGTGATTGATAAAGAAAAAACGGCTTCTGCAAAGGTTTTGGTTTTGGCAGAACGTGCAATCCGCTTTCTAGGACAGCCGAGGCAGATTTCACCGGCATCCTAAGCTCGTTTTATATTCAATAACCTAAATTTTTGACTTTAAGAAAAGGCATCACTTTGACCGTGATGCCTTTTGGCTTATGATTAATTTGTTGCTTTTCTGCTCTTTCAGTTTATTATAGTTTATCATTTACTAAAAAAACGGGGTTTTTATGCAAAAAATCGGAATAATCGGAACCGGAATTTGGGGAACGGCTTTGGCGCTGACGGCGGCACGCACCGGAAATGAGGTCTTAGGCTGGGCGCGCAAAAAAAATGTGGTTGATTCAATTAATCATTTTCATCTGAACAAGGCTTATTTGCCAAATATTCCGCTGCCTGATGCAATCAAAGCCACCGAAAATCCGCAAGAGGTTTTTGAATTTGCCGATGTGGTGCTGCTTACAACCTCGGCTCAAGCGACACGTTCGGTTTTGCAGCAAATGAAACCTTATCTGAAAAAAAACACAATTTTAGTGCTTTGCGCCAAAGGAATTGAGGCCGAGAGCGGAAAGCTCCTTTCCGAAGTCGTGCAAGAAGAAGCTCCTAATACAATCACGGCAATTTTATCCGGCCCAGGGTTTGCACTTGATTTGGCGCAACGCAAATTTGTGTCCGTCACAATCGGTTGTCAAGATTTGTCAGTTGCAACGGCTTTAACCAAACAGCTCGGAACGGCTTATTTTCGCCCTTATACGACGACAGATATTATCTCTCCGCAAATCGGCGGAAGCGTCAAAAATGTGATTGCGATTGCCTCGGATATTGTCGAAGGTGCAGCTTTGGGCGATAGTGCGCGGGCGGCGCTGATTACACGCGGATTTGCTGAAATGGCTCGTTTATCAAAGGCCATGGGCGGTGATTTTCAGTCGCTTATGGGAATGTGCGGCTTGGGCGATTTGGTCTTAACCGCAAATTGTATGCAGTCGCGCAATTTTAGTTTTGGCTATGAAATCGGGGTTTGCGGCAGTGCCCAGAAGCCACTTCAAGAAAACAAACGTACAGTAGAAGGTATTGCTACCGCCAAAGCCGTGGTTAAACGCGCTCAGACTCTCGGGGTAGAAATGCCGATTTGCGAAATGATGAATCATATTTTGTTTGAAAATCTACCTCTTAATTCTGCGTTGGAGCAACTTTTATCTCGTCCTTATAAAGCTGAAGGGATTTAAAAACAAAAACCGACGCGGGGCGCCGGTTTTTTTCTAGAACTGGAGTACAATGCGATCCATATCAAATCTTTTGTTACCGAAACTTGTTTTACTATTATAAAGCATAAAAGTGTGTGCACAATTACTCATTTTTTCCTCTGCACACCAACAAGCATTCAAGTTTTCATCTTCTGCCATTATTCCGCTTTCATTCAGAATTGCAGCTGTTGAACGGGCTTTTATAACAATTTCTGGCGACCAAGTTTTGAGGAGCTTATCAGAGTAAGGAAGATGTCCAATCTTTCCATTTAAAATATGACTCTCAGCATAGTTTTTTACGCCGTGCCAGCTCATCGTATCTTCTTCTGAATCTGCACCTTTGGCTTTTTTCATAACAATATTTGATGGCAGTAGCCAGCCCCAAACATCTTCTTTGCGCGTCATGTCCAAACCACTCAAGACATAAAATTCTTGTAAGCGTTTGTAAACAATTGGTAGGGCCGTCGGAATAAGAGGTTTATGTGATACCTTTGTTCTCGAAATAACCCAATTTTCCAGTTCTTTCTGCGAAAGTCCTAATTCGGAGACAAACGCATCTAATTTTTTAAGCTTATCCATAATATTTAGTATTAATAATAAAATTTTCAAAAAACAAAATATAAGAACATCACTTTTGTGTCAATAAAATAAATTGAGATTGACAAATGCACCTTCTTTCTTTACAACGCAGCTATTAATTACGGAGGCATCATGAATTTATTTGATATTTTTCTTTTGGCGTTAGCGTTGTCGGTTGATGCGTTTGTCGTCTCTTTTTCTTATGGACTTATTATAAAAAAAGGAAAAGGCAAAGCCGCCCTTAAATTAGGTACGGCAACCGGCCTTGGACAATTTATTATGCCGGTGCTTGGTTGGTATGGTGCTCGCTCTATTTATCAGCATATTGAGGCGATTGACCACTGGATTGCATTTTTTGTATTTTTGGTTCTTGGTATTAAAATTATTGCCGAAGCTTTTAAAGAAGGAGAAAGTGCGCCTAAATTATCTAAGCTTCTTAGCTTAAAGGTTTTGTTTTTTATCGGCTTGGCAACCTCAATTGATGCTTTTGTTTCCGGCTCTATGCTCTATTTCATGAAGGCGCCTGTTTGGTCCAGCGCTTTGATTATCGGCCTTATAACCTTTATCAATGCGACTATCGGTTTTAACTTCTGTCGTATGTTTAAAAAAGTTCCGATAAAATATATGGAGATAATTTCTGGCTTAATCTTAATTTTGCTCGGATGTAAGGTATTGATTGAGCATCTGTCTGCGGCCGCTTAGGCCTCGGTCCAACGAATCCGAACTTTTGCCAATTCGCGGTCATCAATCGTCGAGCGTATGCTATGCAGTGATATTTCATCATGCATGAGCTGGGTCTGAACCTTTACATTCTCACCAAACAAGCCCTCTTTTTTGAACGAAATTTCTATCTCGGAAATCGTTTTCTTTAACGACCATTCCTCGGGAACAGACTCACTTGCCCATAGCGGATAAATCGAATTATTAACATGCTTATTAAAGTCAATGTCATCAAAGCGAATCTTAAACCGCGTTTCTAAATCGATATATTCCAAGTCAGGAAGCTTGGCAAATTCCGGCGCAACGATGTTTTCGTTCAAGGCTTCATACTGCGGCAAATTTTCGAGCAAAGGTACCGGACGCTTGCTCTCAATATTAATCAATACCCACTGGCTGGCGGCTTTAATCAAAGATTTTCCATCTTCGCCAAAGAGTTCAAAATCTCTGATTGCGGCCAATCTTTTGGCTTCTGCCGGCCAGGTCATAAGTTTTATCTTTTCGTGTATCTTTGGTTTTTGTTCAATAAAAATATGGTAATTACTGCCGACCCATGCGAATCCGTGCTCCAGACAATAAGCTATTCCCAGGCCCATGTGGGTGGCGTGTTCATCGGCAATATCCTGAAAAATATTCATTAAAGTGACCAAGCGCAATCTCTTGTTGCGATCGCATTCATAGCTGCGGAGCGAATATTCTTTCACATATTTTTCCATATTTTCCTCTTTATCCGTTTCTTTTTCTTTTAATTATAAAAGTCTTAAACCTTCTTTGGCTTCGTCTTTGGCTGATGGTTCTTTTCAAAAAGCCTTTACCTGATGTCGGATGTTGCAAGACTTCTACAAAATAGGCGCTGTCAGGAGAATTATAAACAACAGTCAACCATTTTGCCGGCCGTTCAGACACTAGTTGAACTCCATTCTTTTCCAGACGAAAAATCTGGTTATTGCGCGGTGTTCGGTCTACCAGCTTTACCTTGCAAAAGTCTGCCAGATCTCTCACATCGTCTATCATAAAAATAGGACAATGCGTCGGGATAAAACACGGTCTTTGCGCCAATGCTTGATTCAGCTTTTCAATATCTCCCCAAAACGCATGGCCATAACCTTGGAGCTCGGGATAATCATCAACCGTTACAAATTTTATATTATGAAGGTTAAATTGTCCTTTAAGGGGATTAAAAAAAGTGGAAGCGGTTATTATGCCAAAAGCATTTGTTCTATCGGCATCAAAAACATCAGGCACATCGTTAAACGTACCGATAACAACATAATCATTATCAAGTGGCAGCAAAGCTTCTGAGTCATGAGAATAAGAAACTTTTATCCTGCCTTTGGCCATTTTTTCAAAGGAAATGCCGTATTCTATTAATAACTTGAGGTAGCTAAAAAAGTCTACCGTGCCATAAAAAACAACATTTTTTTTGCATTTTAGCGCAGCCATAAAGGCTATCAGATACATCTCAGGATGAGTCGGATAAACAGGGATAAAAATCTTGTTCTTTTTAGATTCTTTTATCAGCGAAGCTAATCGGAGATAAGTGGTGATTTCACTGACAGCCAATCCATCAGTGCTTACACCATAAAAATCGGCAACTACATAATCTATCTTTTTTGATAGTTCATGCAATCTTTTGAGGTCTGTTGGCTTACGGAAGCAGGCTGCTTGGTCTATTTTCATATCGCCGGTATGATAAACACAAGTGTCTGCCGAAGAGATTACAAAACCAAAGCTATCAAAGCAGGTGTGCGAAGCCGGCACAACTTCTATATTTAATGTTCCGAGACTCAGTTTATCACCACTCTTGATGACATTAAACTTTGGCCACAGGCGTTGCGGAATGTTAAATTCGGTCAGCAAATCATAGAGAATCATTAAGGTGTATTTGCCGCCATAAACCGGAGGAAGACTGTAGCCGGCTTTGATATAATGGGGGATTCCGTTTAAATGATCAGGGTGGGAATGGGTTAAAAGTAAAGCTCCGGGAGCATTTTTCTTGTCAGCCAATATGTCCCTGATGTCAGGAACAGCAGCGGCAGCATTTTTTACTCCCAGAGCTTTGTAATTATCAAATTTTCCTAAATCTACCAGCAAAGAGGTGGACGATTTTTGCCCGTTTTTGCCGGCAGAGCGGATATCCGTATAAAGATAGCAATGCCCGCTGATTTGATCCGGATTATTGCCGCCAAGCGGCTGCCAATAAAGACCTATTTTCTTAAAAGCCTCTCTCATCAGCTATGCGGAACTTTCTATCTTATTTTGATTATTGAACCTTTCTGTTTCGATAATCAGACAGTTTACTCTCTCTCCAAGCATTTGCTTTGTCGGCAGCGGTTGCTTTATCATTCTGAGCAGAGGTCAAAGCCTGAGCCTCAAGCTTGGTTGACTTTGCGACCTGAACCTCATCTGCCTTAAGAGATGCAAGCTGAGCATTCTTCTTAACTTTGTCATAAGCGACAACAATTTTCTTTTTGTAACGAAGCGCCTTTTTCAAAACACCGGAGTGGTAAGCCATGGCGGCTTTGAACCAATCGTTTCCGCGTCTTTTATAAAGCTGTTTTAAGAACTTTGCCCCATATTCTACATTTTTGTAAGGGTCAAGCGCTTCTTCAACAGATTTAAACTCTTTGCCGTGGTACATCAGGTTAATTTGCATACAGCCGACGTCAATGCTTTTAACGCCTTTTGCCTGCAGGTCTTTAACCGCCTTAACCGCCTCGGCCTTTGAGGAATAGTAATATCCTTTACCTAAAGCGTTTACAGTCCATGGCCAAGCCAAAGTCTGTTTGTGCTCTTGATTCCAACGACCGGTTTCTACGGTAGTGATGGTTTCTAACAGGTGCTCCTTAATTTGATATTCTTTTTCAAACTTTTCGGCGGCAGTCTGGCAGATAAACGCTTCATCAATGCCTGCAAAGGGCTTTGCCTGAACCGGCTGAATCAACAGCAGCAAAAGTAATAACATAAAAAATTTTGATACGAAATGTCGCATCCCTCTGTTCCCCCGGTTAAGCCACAAACATCCCTTATGCAATCTCAATGCCAATTTCAATTTGCTTAACGGCTTAAATTCCAAAAACTCCAGATAAAACCGGGGTTAGGTTTACACAACAGGCTGTCAAAATATCTATAAGTCAGCCCATGTTAACAGTTATTCTTAACTGTTTATTAACAATTCGGGTATGATTATAACATAATTATTTTTTAAAATCCAGTAAAAATTTTGCAAAAGCGTTTATTGAAGTACACAAATCACTGCTAACAGCATGAAAATTATTGTTTTTTTTGTGCACAGATTCTTCCATATAGATGGCGCGATTAATCTCTAATTGCAACGTAAAAATATTTTTTCTGGGTTGACAATAGTTAAAAGTTGTATAAGCCCCGGAATAAGGACAGTTCATAACAACCTTATATCCACGCTGTGATAATAATTTTTCAAGAAAAGCGCTTACCTCCGGCGGACAGCTTTGATCAAACAACGTGCCGATACAGAATTTTATCGGCTCATCTTCTTGCATGACAGAGCATATTTTTGACGGCATAGAGTGACAATCCAGAACGAAGCAAAAGCCAAACTTTTGTGAGATAGCGGCAATCAACTGATTAATTCGTTTGTGGTAAACATCATAAACCGAAGAAATGCGCTCTTTAACTTCATCATAATTCAGTAAGCCATCATAGATATTTTTTCTGTCAGCATTAATGCGATGAACAACGCCCAGCCCAACGCGACAGCGAATTCCTGCTTGTACATCTGATGTCGGCGGAAAATTGTAATACATCTGCGGATCAATCTCGATTTTATCACGATTAGCGTCAATAAACGCGCGGGATATATTCATCGCAAGCATTGGAATCCCGCTATCCGAGGCGGCCATAAAAAGCTCATCTACAAAAGAATCTTCATTGCTGCGGAGCTCGGATTCCGTCATTTTTACAGACTCCAAAAACTCGTGCGGAAAAACCTGACCGCTATGCGGTGATGTCAGCAATAACGGATAAAGAATGTTTTTGGTATTATATTCTTTATAAATTTCAAGCTTTTTATAATTAACCTTAAAGTTAATTTTGTTTTCAGCCACGGCAAAACTCCTGTGCAACAAAAAAACGTTTCCGAGTGCTTATTATATAATACAAAATATTAAATTTTAATAAAAAAGTTTGCGTATCCTAGATTAGGTGGTTTTCTGCCAGATATTTCCAAATTGCGCAGGCATGGATAGATTGGATTATCTCATTGTTTCTCAAAAGTTTTATAACTTCGTCCAAGCCAAGGAGGTGAACAGAAATATCTTCTCCGCCGTCTAAGTGTTGAGGCGAAATCAACTCTACATCTTCGGCAATAAAGTTATAGGTCCAATTGTTTGAGGTGCTAGGATTAGCTGAGAGTTTGAGGTTTTGTCGCCAGTGGCCGTTGCCATATCCGGTTTCTTCCAGCAATTCTCGCTTGGCGGCCTCAAGCGGCGAGGCATCTTCGTCATCAACACAGCCTCCGCAAAGCTCAAAATTTGTGGTGCCGGTGCCATGGCGATATTGGCGTATCATCAAAAACTTTTTATCCTTCGTGATAGCCAAGATATTAACCCAATTTGGATATTCTAAAACGTAATAGTTGGGAATGATGACGCCATTGGCTAGTTCAACTTTGTCTTTTCGGACTGTGAGCCAAGGCTCATTGAACAAATATGAGCTTTCTAAAGCTTTTCCTTTTTTTTCGTTATCCATGCAAAACCTACTCTGAAGGGTTATTCTGTTGTCTCTTTATTTTCTATATCGTCGTTATCTTCATGTGTATTTTTCTTAGCATTTGCTCCGACGATGCTTCCGCCCATTAAACCGCTTAGTGCCAAGGCCAACTTTACGCGATTTAGTGTATCTTTTAACTCTTCTGTCGTGATTTTTTGTTTTTCATTTTCCATCTTGTGCACCATGAATAAATTTCTCAGGTTGATAAATTGCTCAACAATCCAGCAATCTATTAATAATACAATATCCTAACATAAATTATAGATGATATCAATTGCAATTTATTTAGAAATAATGTGAAATCAATAAATTTTTCTAGCAGAGGAGTATTAGAGGCGAGCAATCTAAACGCTACGCAATTTCAGCCATAGAAATGCCCTTATCTAATAATATAGTATTTTATTTTTCAGTTGGATTATTAGAAAAAAACAGATTGTCATAAAGATTTAAAATTCCGCTTCTTTTTTTATCTAAAAAATCTTTTCTTAACTTGATAATTTGTTCCTTTGTGCAATTAAAGTTGTTTACCAATTTGCTATCACCTATATTTTTGTTTCCTCTAATGCAGCTAAAAGGTAAAACATCTTTGACAATATGACTCAGCATAGCCGTGTAGCATCCTTCCCCCAACGAAGTAAATTCTCTAATATAAGTTCCACTGCCTAATTCTGAACCTTTTCTTAGTTGCACAAAGCCGTTTAAACAACTTCCCGCACAGATTATAGTGTCATATTCTTTATTGCCATTAGGCAAACAACCTAGGCCGACACGACAGTTATGATGTATTGAGACATTATTTAAAATATAACATCTATCACCAATAATTGTACTATCTTCATAATTTTTGTTCGAAGGAAGATCAATAGCTAAGTATGTTTTTAATTCCGGATGTTTGTCTGATAAGTGATTATTACCACAATCTATTCCACAATGATTACCAATAAAATTATTGTTACCGATAATTACGCTTCCTTGATAAGAATGATAGCCAATATGTTTGCTCGGCAGCCCTATGACACTATGAGATTCTATATGATTATTTTCTCCTATTGTTACACGTCCGTGTAAATGTACAAATTTGCCAATATAATTGCCTTCACCAATTTCTACCTGAGAGTCTATAAAAGCATAGTCATCTATTATACTGTTTTTGCCGATTTTAGCGCCTGATTTTATGATGCAATAATTTCCTATTTGAACATTAGGCGCTATTTGGGCTCCTTCTTCAATGATTTCATACATAACTAACTCCCTGCTGTTGAAAAAAGCTTAACTATAGAATAAATTGCTTCAACATAGCTTTTACTAATATTAATTCACATTAGTTAAAAAGTAGTTTTGTCTGTGAAGAGAGATAATTTTTATCTTCTCTTGTTATTAACTCTTGGTAACTCCACTCTTATAATAGAAGCTGTTATTTCTCAATTGTAAATAGCGTTTAGATACCATACAGTTTTCAGACATTTTGCTCTTTCATCGTTGTTTTTTTGTAAAGCAAGAATGTAAGTATTTGTTTTTTGAAGGATTTAAAAAATTAAAGAGCCTAACTTTTCAGTCTTGGCTCTTAATCTAAGTGCTTTATTTACAAGCAAAATAAATGGTGCGCTAGGCCGGAATCGAACCGGCACGGAGTTGCCTCCAACAGATTTTAAGTCTGCAGCGTCTACCTGTTCCGCCACAAGCGCAAAAATCATCAACAACAAATTTATACATACAAAATTTTATAATTGCAATATAAAACTTGTAATTTTTTTTAAAAGTCTTACTCTCAAAGAGTAAAACGTTTTAATTTGCTTCGGCGGCAGAGGCTTAGCGGCAGTTGACAGCGTCACGGCAAGCTTTCTCTCCGAGGCTTTTATAAAAGGATAAAATTATGAAAACAATAGATATTTCTTGGCGTAGATACCTTTTGCCCAATATCCATAACGAAGGTTGGAAGTTTGTCGGCTTATTTGCCGCAGTTACCGCTTTGCTCGCTTTAATTTGGGCTCCGCTCGGCTGGCTGGCCTGTATTTTAACCGTATGGTGCTATTTCTTTTTCCGTGATCCGGAGCGTGTTACGCCTGAGATAAAAGATGTGGTTGTATCTCCGGCAGATGGTATTGTTCAGATGATTACCGAAGTAGAAGGTCCTGAAGAACTCGGCTTGGAAAAAGAAAAATTTAACCGTGTGAGCGTGTTTATGAGTGTATTTAATGTTCATGTAAACCGCGCTCCGGCAGAAGGAAAAATCACCAAAGCCGTTTATGTCCCAGGCAAGTTTTTTAATGCCACTTTGGATAAAGCCAGCAAGGATAACGAACGTCAGCTCTTAGCAATGAAAACCTCTTGCGGCAAAGAAATAGCTTTTGTTCAAATCGCCGGATTGGTTGCTCGCCGCATTGTCTGCGATGCTGCTGCCGGTCAAGAATACAAAGCCGGAGAGCGATTCGGCATGATTCGCTTTGGCTCAAGACTTGATGTATATTTGCCGCTTGATGTTGAGCCGCAAGTTGTAGTTGGTCAAACCATGATTGCCGGTGAAACGGTTATTGCTAATTTGACCGCATCTGCCACAAAATTAGAGGGAGTCATCCGCTAATGGAAAAGCTGCAAAAGCACTTGAAACAGCAGCACCAAAAACTAAAAGGTCTGCCGTTTCGCAAGATTGCGCCAAACATTGTGACCATGTTGGCTCTCTGTGCCGGCGTAACCTCGATTCGCTATTCTGTTCAGGCCGAATGGGTGAAAGCGGTTATCTGCATCTTTCTGGCTGCTTTTTTTGATGGCTTGGATGGTCGCGTTGCCCGCATGTTAAAAGGTTCAACCAAGTTTGGTGCCGAGCTCGATTCTTTATCAGACTTTGTCAGCTTTGGTGTTGCTCCGGCGATTCTGATGTATCAGTGGACACTCTTTGACCTGCCGCGTTTTGGGTGGTTTTTCTGCCTGATGTTTGCTTGCGGCATGGCCATGCGTTTAGCACGTTTTAATACCATGCTTGATGGAGAAGAGCAGCCCGAATACTGGCATCACTTTTTTGTCGGCGTTCCGGCACCTGCAGCGGCAGCCTTAGGGATAATGCCGGTTTTACTATCATTTGACAATCCGGAATTACTCTGGCTCAAAGACAACACCTATTGCGCAATTTTGATGGCTGTTGTCACCTTTTTGATGGTCAGCCGCATTCCGACAATCTCAACAAAAAAATGGCGTGTGCCGGATTACATGTTTATTCCGCTGATGATAATCGTCATTTTCTTTGTCAGCCTGATGATAACCAATCCATGGCTGACATTGGGAACAATGGTTGCGCTTTATGCCTTGTCGATTCCTGTTGGAGTAATGTTCTTCTTAAAATTCCGTCGGGAATTCCAAGAAAAATAGCATTCCTAACAAAAAAGGTGTTAGAAAAAATCTAACACCTTTTTTGTTACTTATTTGAAACCGTGCGTCCCAAATATAGGATTCCTTTTTTCTCTTTTAGCCGATAATCACGATTTACACGCTCTTTAGGTCGAAATACTTTAAAAACTTGTTTTTCAGAAAAAGTAAAAGCGCCTTCTCCGTTAATATTAACAGCATAAACCAAACCATTTTTTATTGCGGCCCAACAATATTTTTTTCCTTTTTTAAAAAAGCGCATTAACAAACATATCTCTTCAAGTTTAATATTTTGCTTTTTAAAAGATTTTTGTAAAATTTTGAGAGCATCAATAGCGTTTGTTGTCTTTACTAGGATAGAAAATTTAAGTAATCCTGCAGGAGAATTTTCAAGCCGAATAAATGGATTAACAAAATCACCAACTTCAAATTTTTTAATAATATCGTCTTCCGTAAAAGAAAGAAAAACTGCATTATTAATATTAGTAGAAGTCTTTATGCCTGAATTAATTAAGATTGCACCATATTTATAGTCTGCAACTTTAACGGCCCAAACCGCAATACCATAAGTATTTTTTGGAGCATAGACAAACACATTTTCAACAAGATACACCAGTGGAGGATTGTCAGCAATCGTTCTAGCAACAGGATAATTTTTATACAAAATACCCGCAGCTAAATTTTGTGTCTCAATTAGTAAGTTTTTTTTATTCATAATAGTAAAGATAATAAGTTTATAGTCCCTCAAGTATATATTATAAAACTACCTAAGGTCAACAAAGAAATCAAAAACAAATTAATTTTTCTTGTTAGCGTACGGGTTTCCTGTCTTGCGAACTGTGATACGCAAAGGAATTCCCCACATATCAAAAGTTTCACGCAGACTATTGGTCAAATAGCGCAAATAAGAATCAGGTAGCCCTTCAGGATTACTTGAAAAAATATAAAATGCAGGTGGTCTGGTTTTTGCTTGAGTAATATAACGCAGTTTAATGCGACGCTTGTTTTTTCCGAGTGGAGGAGGGCAATTCTCCATCATATCCTGAAACCAGTTATTAAGCGGTGCTGTCGGAACACGCATATTCCAGCGGTCATAAACCTTAAAAATGGCAGACATCAGCTTATCTAAGCCTTCTTTTTTGAGCGCAGAAATCGTGACCGTAGGAACACCTTCAGCCTGAGCCAAAGATGTTTTTAGCTTGTAGTTAAGCTTATCAAGAGCTTCTTTACGATTCGCAATATCCCACTTATTAACGGCAATCACCAAAGCTCGTCCTTCATCAAGAACTTTGCGAGCAATGGTCAAATCCTGCTTGTCTAGAACGGCATCTGCATCAAGAACCAAAACGGCAACTTGCGCCATAAAGGCCGCGTGCTTGGTGCTGGCTGCAGAAAGCTTTTCCAAAGAAGAATCAACTTTAGAAGCGCGGCGCAAACCTGCAGTATCAACCAGTTTAAGCTTTCTTCCCTTCCATTCCCAATCAGTAGTAATTGCATCCCGCGTAACGCCTGCTTCAGGTCCGGTCAGCATTCTCTCATCATTGAGCAGTGCATTGACAAGGGTAGACTTGCCGACATTAGGGCGTCCGACAAAGGCTATTTGAATTGGCCTTTTACGATATTCTTCATCAATCTTGGCCTCAATTTCTTCGGCAGAAAGACCTTCATTTTCTGAACGAATAGCTTCATCTTGTTCTTCAAAGGAGGCTTCTTCTTTTTTATCAAAAGGAAGCAACGCTTGGTAGAGAATATCCAGTCCCAAGCCATGTTCTGCCGAAAACGGAATAGGCTGTCCTAATCCAAGCTTAAATGCCTCATGAATGCTGTCTTCTTGTTCTTTACCTTCGCATTTGTTTGCAAGAAGAACAACCGGTTTACGGCTGCTTCTAACCAGCCCTGCCAGATGTTCGTCATAAGGGTGAAGTCCGGCTCTTGCATCAAATAAAAAGAGGCAAACATCGGCATCTTCAATCGCTTTTTGCGTCTGTTTCCACATCCGCTGTTCAAGATTGTCTTGAGTAGAAAATTCATATCCGGCGGTATCAATAATCGTCAGCTTTAGGTCATAAAGCTTTCCTTCGGTAATTTTTCGGTCACGTGTTACCCCTGGATGGTCATGCACGATAGCCACTTTCCGGCCGGCAAGGCGGTTAAATAAAGTAGACTTACCAACGTTTGGTCTTCCGATAATTGCCGCTTTAATACTCATTTTCTTTGGATTTCCTCCTGATTATTTATAAGCCACAAGGTCTGCGTCATTTGTGGTGAAAAATACTGTATTTTCAGCCACAACCGGTGCAACAGAAACTTCTTCATCAAGGTCTATAAAGCCAAGTATCTTTCCGCTGAATGGCGAAATTGCAAAGGCATAACCTTGAGAAGTTGTAACAATCAAACGATATCCTGTCAAAACCGGACCGGTAGCAAAAGCCCCACTCAGCTCTGACGGTTTTTCTCCGAGAGGAATTTTTGTGTTCCAAACAATACGTCCGGAAGCCTTTTCAATCGCCATAAGCTCAGCCTCGTTTGATAAAACATAAATCACTTTGCCGGCAACCCAAGGTTGATTAACGGCGCTAATTTCTCTTTCCCAAATCGGCATACCCGTACGCAGATCAATAGCCATCATGATGTGATTATTTCCGACGGCATAGACAATCCCGTTGTCAATAATCGGGTTTGCTTTAATGGTGTTAATTGAGGAAAGAGAGTTAAGTCTTTTTCTTGAAACCATCAGAACAGACCATAACGGTGTACCTGTGCTGGCTTTCAATGCGCGTAACTCACCGTTTGAAAAAGCAGCAACCACAACGTCTAAATCAGCATCATAGGCCGGACTTGCACCGCCGACCAAAGTTGTACTTTCCTGAATTGAACGATAGCGCCAAAGTTCCTTACCGGTTTGCGCATCAAGAGCAAAGAGCGTGTTGTCCATTGTCTGAGCAAACACAAAATTATTTGCAACAGTCGGCGCAATTCTAAACGGCATATCAGCATCAAAACGCCACAACTCTTCACCGGAATTTATATCAAGAGCAAAAACGCTTCCAAATCCGGTTGAAGCATAAACACGATTAAAGTCAACAGCCAAGCCCGCCCCTTTCATAGAAGAGTCGCTGTCTGTATCAAATTTTGGTTCAAGTTCATGCTCCCAAATATCTTCACCTTCATCGATTCTAAAGGCAGAAACAGCCGCTTCTGCATCAATAGTAAAGACAGTTTTATTAAAGACAACCGGTGTCGCCAGCATAATTTCGCGCTTAGAACTTCCTTTTCCGAAATCAACATCCCAAGCCTCATTCAAAATCTCTGCACTGTCAAGATGTCCCATATCATGCAGAGGGTTTCCACCGCTTTGTGACCACGCTGTATTCATAACCGGAGAAGGTAGATCAATTTTTACCGTTCCAGGCTTAAAGTCGGGTTGGAGCAAGCTTTCTCCGTCAAGAAAAGCGATTCTATCACCTTCTACGGTCACTTTATCTTTAGATAAAAGGCCGCAACCAGCCAAGGAGCAACAAGCCAAAACAAAAGCAAATGTCTTAAAATTTTTAGAAGCAACCATGGAACACTCCGCAAAAATTAAATTAAAAAGAAATAATAGATTATTGAGCAGTCTCTTCATTGAGAATGGCAATCATATCTTGAGCCCTTGTTTTCATTCCGTCTTGCAAATTGTCGGGATTGTTAAGGATATCAAGATAAAGTTGTTTGGCTGATTGAAAATCTTTTTCACGAATAGCCAATATCGCCTGAATTTCTTTAGCAATATTAAACCACGGCCCTTTTTCGATGAGCAAAGGCTCAATCAGAGTATTAATTTGGTCAGCCGGAGCATTTTCGAGCAAATAAGAAGCGAGCTTAACACTTGCTGCATCACGCAAGCTCTTATCAGTATCTTCATCATTTACAAAGTCTTGAAGTGCTTTAACGCCTTCACTGATATTGTCTTGTTCAAGGTAAGCATTTACAATCTGTATACGTGCCAAATCTTTAAATATACCGTTATTTTTATCAGCAATATCCTGAAAAACGGCAATACTTTTATCAAAATCGCCTTGCACCTGCAAATTAAAAGCATAAGCATAAGCTTCTGACCAAGTCTGCGCTTTCTTGTTTTTCCAGGCGATAATACTTTCATAGCTAACGGCAAGAGTCAAAGCAACCACAACAATTAGCATGGCATAAAGGCCATACTTCTTCCAAAAGTTCATCATCTTTTCTTGCTTAAGTTCGTCATCAATCTCCTGAAACAAAACATCAGTACTGTCGAAAGGCGCTTTATTTTTAACCATAACCAAAACCTCGTAAAATAAATAGCAACAAATTTAGAATAGTTATAATCGAAAAAGAGGAATATTCCAAGTAAAATTTAATAAAATCATCACTTGATAATATCATTAATCAAAAAGGCTCTCACCCATTGCAAATCTTGTAAGGGGAGCTTTTTCCCGAAAATCACCATTTTAGAATTAGAATAAATAGAAAGAAAAAATCTACCAGTGGCCGGATTCTCAGTCACCTCGATTGCCTCAATATCTTTTTTGAACAACTCATCATTTTTAAAGTTGCGCAATGGAAATTTGTGAACAATAACAAGCTTGTCTCTTTTCACGGCAATTTTATCACGTCTAAAGTGCAGTGTAGTCAACCATAACAATACTACCCCCAAAATAAAGCCGGAGATAGGGCAAATTCTTCCTGATAGAATGAATGCAAACAGCCCGCACCACAGCATAAACAAGAATGCCAAAAGAATAATGTTGTATGCGTCCCAAATAACATGACTGACCTTTATCACTTTTTTATCACGTTTACGGACCAATACAGTCTCTTTGGGTAATGGAGAATTGATGTCAAATGTATTTGATATTTTTCCTTCTTTAGCAAGAGTTTGAAGGGGCTTATCAAGGTCTTCGATATCAATTTTGGTAATATCACCGTTTTTAAATACAATAGCGGGCAGATTAAGCTTTTTCGCGTAATCTTTCCATATTTTGCGGATATTACGACCATTCATAGAAATGTATAGCGGAGCAACTTTGTTCAAATTTTTGTGGCGCAGCTCAATAATATAGCGATTTCTGTTCCAAAAACCAAACTGAAAAAACTCGATTCTCAGCTGCACCCCTTCATAATTTTCAAGCTTTTCTTTATAGGTTGTTTTTTTTCCGCCGAATGCACGATTAACAATGGTGATGTTTGCTCCGTCAAAAAATATTTTTCTATAGCAAAGATAGCCGGCAAAAAGCTTAAAGACAATCCCGATTCCGACAGCAAAAATTACCAAATCAAAAAAGATGGGAGAAAACCAAGTATCAACACCCTGCTGCGAAAAAGAAAGCGCACTTTTTTCATCCGGAAGATAAGCTGAAAATAAGTCAAAGACCCCAAGCGCGGCCAATAACAATCCAAATAACATTCCGGGATAAAGGATTCGTAAAGCGATTCTATCTGAATTTTTTGTAGGCAGTTGATCGATTTTCAATGCAAAGCAATGACTGTAATGTTGTGCCGTTTTAAGGTGAGTGCCCATACAAACCTCATAAAATAATCAAAAAAATTTTTCTCCATACATTGCTATGCTATAATATTTTTTAATAAAAATCTATCTATAAATTTTTCAAAATTAAAATTACTTTTTAAGTTATATTAATAAAGTTGATTTAGATTAAAAGCAAAAACACGATATAGGAAGAAACAGGATGGGAAACATAGAAATTTTTGCACAAACTTCAAACTGGATAATAACAATTTTATCCTTAGTAATTTTTTCTATAACCACTTTGGTGATTCGGCAAGGAAAATTGCCGGCCAAAGAGGGGCTGACCTATATTTATATAGGATTATTGCTAGAGTTTATGACCATCTATACAACACATTTGATAACGGTAGAATATGCTCGCGGACAAGAGATAGAGTTATTAGTTTTTGCTCAGCTGTTTTTATTGTTGATATCAATGCTGTTTTTGGCCGAAGGTGCTCTGAAGCTCATGATGGGAAGTCTTTCTTCCATGCTGATAATTATCGGTTTAGGAATAATAGGCTTTATTGCTTCGGTTTATTTTGTGTTTTTCTTCCCCGATAATAATGTCATAGCCAATATGCAGGTAATTTATACGATTGCAGGTTTCTTAACCATCACGATTGCCTTTTGGTCACAAACACACCTTCGCCATGCAACAGGGTATTTAACCGCAGCATTAAGCAGTAGTTTTGTGCTGGTGATAATCATATTAAAAAACTTTTCAGCAACGGCAGGCTGGATTTTAGTTGACAGTTGGTATATTACCCCTCTGTTTTATAATGTAATGGCAATAGCCTATATTGCGATAAATGCGGATTTTCTTGCCAATCGTCTAGAAAATGCCAAGAGAGAAATAATCAAATACAATCGCCGCATTGAAGAAATTATCAAGTCATCACCTTTCCCGATAATCTTGTCGCGCATCAGTGATGATAAAATCATTTTGGCTAATAATAATGCGATAAAGCTTTTCGGAATAGATGAAAGAGAGCTTGACCATTATAAGCTCAAAGACTTTTTTGCTGATGCCGAGAACCGAACATTATTGACCGAACGTCTGGAGGAAGAAAAAGAAGTCAAAGACTTTGAAGTTCTGGTTAGAAGCTATAACGGCGATACACCGTTTTGGCTGTTAACATCAGCGACCACGATTGACTATAACTATGATGTTGTTCTTTATACTGCTTTCCAAGACATTACTTCTCGCAAAAACAGAGAAGCCTTGTTAAAAAATCAGGCAACAAGAGATCCTCTGACATCACTTTACAACCGTCGTTATTTTGAAGATGAAGTCAAAAATAGAATTAATCAGGCTAGAAAAAACAATCGAGTTTATAGTGTTTTAATGAGCGATGTTGACTTGTTTAAACGCGTAAATGACACCTATGGCCACAAAACCGGAGACAAGGTGTTGATTGAGCTGGCAGCCGCCAGTGAAAGGGCATTAAGAGATGGTGATATTGTTGCGCGCTATGGTGGTGAAGAATTTGTAATATATTTGGCCGATGTCGATGCTGAAAAAGCAAAGATTGTGGCCGAAAGATTAAGAACAACCATTTCTGAGCTCGAAATTCCCTCAGATGACGGACGTATTGTCAAATTCACAATCAGTATAGGCATATCTTCATCAAAGGTGTCAGATAATATAGATACCTTGATAAAAACGGCGGATGAAGCTTTGTATAAAGCTAAACAAAACGGCCGTAATCGTGTCGAAATTTTTAATCCTGAAGAGTTGAAACACATTGATATGAGCAACAAAGCGCTTCATAAAGACGAAGCCGCCAACCGTCACCCCATTTTCGAAAAAGAGGATAAGGAAGAAATTTCTTTGCTTGACGGGATTGTTGAAAATCAAATAATGGATAAAGCAACCACAATAGAACAACCCAATAAAGAGCCAAAGGAGTAGTTATGGAATGTCCTTATGCCGCAATTTGTGGCGGCTGTCGGTATCGAAATTTAAGCAAAGAAGCTTATCAAGAGCTGAAAGAAGCAGAGTTCAAGCGCCAACTTTCAGGATTAGTTGATGCGCCCAAAGAATATGGCCGACCGATATTTATAGAAGATGGCCAGCGTAGGCGGGCGTCTTTAGCTTTTGAGCGAAAAAAAAGCAAATTCATTCTGGGGTTTAACGCTCACCACAGCAAAGAGATTGTTGATATAGAAACTTGTGCGTTATTGACACCGCAACTCAATCAAGTTTTACTTCCGATAAAAAATCTGCTCAATAACCTTTTTACGGAGCCACAAGTGCCGCTTAAAGGACGTGCTGTAAAGAAAAAAACACAAAAATCACAAATTCTCAGCGGCGATATCTGGTTAACTCAAGCCGATAACGGAATTGATATGGTCGTAGAAACGGCAGCAGAATTTGGCTTGCAGCAAAGAGAAGCCATATCCGACTTTTTGCAACAAGAACATAATATCATACGCATATCACACCGTGATAGCCCTAACTCTGCCGCCGAAACACTATTAGAAAAAGCGCAACCCAAAATCACGATGGGTGGCGTAGATGTATATATACCGGCAGGCACCTTTCTTCAGGCCTCAAAATCGGCAGAAACAGCCATGATAAACTTGGTACAGAGCTATATCGGTGAAGACAGCGGCTTAATAGCAGATTTGTTTTGTGGGGTCGGAACTTTTTCTTATCCGCTTTCTCACCGCAAAGAAAACAAAATTTTGTCCGTCGATTCGAATGCAGAGGCTTTAAAAGCCTTTGCTCGCACCGTCAATAAAAACGAAATCAGTAATGTCAAAATTCTTGAAAAAAACTTGTTTAAATATCCGCTGGATAAAGAAGAACTAAAAGGATTCGATATTATAGTTTTTGACCCGCCGCGTGCCGGAGCAAAAGCTCAAATCAAAGAAATTGCAAGCATGGATGATGATAAAAAACCGCAGAAAATAATCGGAATTTCTTGCAATCCGAGCAGCTTTGTTGCAGATGCCAACGCTCTGATAAAAAGCGGCTATAAATTACAAACGGTAACAATGGTCGACCAGTTCACTTATTCTCAGCATACGGAGCTGACATCTCTTTTTATAAGGAATGATAAATGATAAAGAAAAAAACATATGGCAAAGTTCTGCTTCTGGGCTGCTTATTAGGGCTTTCTGCTTGCGGTCTTTTTGACAAACCGCGACGCCCCAGTCCTGAAAATCCAAGCTTTTACGAACTGGGATATAAAGGTCCGGTAGAGCCAACTCAAAAAAAAGATGAAAAGCAACCGGTAATTATATGTCCGGCCGTCAGCTTAGAAAATACGTCTTATTCAAAACTGATTTTGAACGGAAATGATTATCAGGTTAATTTAGTTCGAGATGACAGCTATTGCCATATTTCACAACAGGTTAATCATAGCTATATTGAGGTAAAACCGATATTCCAGTTAAGACAAAGCAAACTGGAACAGTATGAAAGAAAAATCCCGTTTTCTTATTACATCAGAACGCCGGATGGCCGCACAAGAGTTTTCAAGCAAGAAGCTTATATTCCGAAAATGAAAACCGAGATATGCCATAGCGGCAGGTCTACCAAAATTGATATTCCCGAGAAAGAAAAGTTCTTTTATCCAATAACCATAGGGTTGATAATCGAACAGCAAGAGCTGGAATATAATAATAAATATTTTAACTATCATTACGAAAAATAAAAAAGGAGAAAAGCATGCTGATGAACGGATACAAAAAAGAGCAAAATATGGCAAATGCCATTAGATTTTTGAGCGCCGACGCTATTGAAAAGTCAAAATCCGGTCATCCCGGTATGCCTTTGGGAATGGCAGATGTTGCCACGGTTTTGTTCAGCCGTTATATCAAAATCAATCCCCAAGACGGCAAATGGTTTAACCGTGACAGATTTGTTTTGTCCGCAGGACATGGTTCCATGCTTTTATATTCATTGCTCTATTTGCTGGGCTATAAAGATATAGATATTGAAGATATAAAAAACTTTCGCCAGCTTGGAGCCAAAACTGCTGGCCATCCTGAATACGGCCATCTTGAAGGAATTGACATGACCACCGGTCCATTAGGGCAGGGCATAACCACAGCAGTCGGTATGGCGCTGGCAGAAAGAGTTATGAATGCGCGTTATGGCGACAAACTCTGCAATCATTATACCTATGTTATAAACGGCGATGGCTGTCTTATGGAAGGAATTTCAGAGGAGGCCATATCTTTGGCCGGACATTGGAGCTTAAACAAGCTCATTGTGTTCTGGGATAATAACAATATCACGATTGACGGCAAGGTCTCTGACGCCAATTCAACCGACCAGATAAAAAGATTTAAGGCTTGCGGCTGGAACACAATTGAAATCGACGGTCATAATTTCCGTGAAATAAATTGCGCAATTAAAATGGCTCAAAAATCTCATAAGCCAACACTGATTGCTTGCAAGACCAAAATCGGCAAAGGCGCACCGACCAAATGCGGCACCTCAAAATGCCACGGCTCTCCGCTCGGAGAAGAAGAAGTAAAATTAATGCGCCAACAGTTAAATTGGAATTATGAACCTTTTGAAGTCCCGCATGAGATATTGTCTGACTGGCGCCAAGCAGGAAAAAGAAACCTTGAGGAATATAACGCATGGCAGGAGGCTGCTCGAAAAGCAGGCAAAGAATTTTTAGATGTCATAAACAATAAGCTGCCGACCAATTGGGACAAAGATCTTAATACCTTGAAGGAAGAAAGCATTAAAAATAAAACCAAAGTCGCCACCAGAAAAGCCTCAGAAATGTGCTTAGAAAAAATTGTTCCGCATATTCCGGAAATCATCGGTGGTTCAGCAGATTTAGCCGCATCAAACCTCACCTTTGTTAAAGGCATGAAAACCATTACCGCAAAGGATTATAACGGCAATAACATCATGTACGGCATAAGAGAACATGCCATGGCCGCTATTATGAACGGGCTTGCCTTGCATGGCGGAATCATCCCTTACGGCGGAACATTTTTCGTCTTTTCGGATTATATGCGCCCATCTATGAGATTGTCTGCTTTAATGGGATTGAGAGTGATTTATGTTTTAACCCACGATTCGATTGGCGTCGGCGAAGACGGCCCAACCCATCAACCGATTGAACACCTGGCATCTTATCGAGCCATGCCGAATATATTAACCTTCCGCCCTTGTGATGTTGTTGAAACGGCCGAAGCATGGCAGTGTGCATTAAATAGCGAACACGAGCCGAGTATTTTGGCGCTCAGTCGTCAAAATCTGCCTTTGCTGAGAACCGATAGCTCTGAAAACAAAACGGCTAAAGGTGGCTACGTCATTGCCGGTAATGAAAAAAACAGACAAGCCACGATTTTAGCAACCGGTTCTGAAGTTTCTATTGCGGTTGAGGCAATGGAACAACTCAAACAAGATGGAATAGAAACAGCAGTCGTTTCTCTGCCTTGCTGGGAATTATTTGATGAGCAAAGCCAAAGTTACAAAGATGAGGTCTTGGGGCAAGCGCCATGTGTTGCCATCGAGGCGGGATCATCCTTTGGCTGGAAACGCTATGTCGGAGAAAATGGTGCAATCATCGCCATGAACGGCTTCGGCGCATCTGGACCAGCAAACAAACTTTATGAACATTTTGGCCTGACAGCCGAGGCGATAGTTAAAGCCGTTAAAGCTAAAATCAATAAAAAATAATACCACGAAAAAAGCTCTGATATAAACATCAGAGCTTTTTTTATAACCTATTGCAAAGGCGGAATATTAAATTGTCCGATTTCGCCCGGAGCGATTCTAACATTAGAATAACGCATATTTCCGGTCTCGATCACAAAGCGCTGGCGCCCCGTCAGCTGAGACGCAAGATCATAAAAATCCCTTGCATACAAATCTTGCCTTTGTGGGTTCATAATGTATAAAACACAGCCTTGAGTCTTTTCGGCCACACCACAGCGCGCGCGTCCCTTAGGAACTTCCGGATTCGCAATCACACCTGAAAGACCACTGCGAACAACCGTAGAGTTTGAGAACAAAAGCTTGCCGATAAAAAGCCCTAACAACAACATTCCGACAACGGCAAATACAAGAGCTTTCTTTGTAAATAAATTTCCTTCTTTAAAACCATCAAGGATAGATTTTGTTTTGTTTTCAGCAATATCAGTATCGCTGATAAAATTTGGCTGAGAAGAAGAAAACGGTTGCGCAGAAACCTCTGTTGATGGCAATGCTGGATTGTCAAATGAAGGCTGTTCATCAAGTAGCGCATTAACACTATCGTCACTATAAGACGAAAAGTTAATTGGCTCATTCACATCAGTCATCTGTTCCGGCTCAAAAGAGGGGGAACTAGGAGACAAAGAAACCGGTTCAGGAGGCAATGGTGCAGACGTAATTGGTCTGACCTGCTTTTTAATTTTGCGCAAAGGCGGATTTTTACCATCCGGCGACAAAGGACGAATAACCGGTCTTTTAACCAGCTTTTTAATTTTTCTTAGCTTATTCTCCTCAGGAAAAAGAGGTTTGTTTGGATTATTATTAAAATTTTCAGCCATAACAACTTTTCCTAAATTTGATTAATGATATGTTTTGTCGTTTCCGTTGCCCGAATAATCTTCGGCACCATAAACACGATAGTCTCAGAAAATGGTTTGTTCTTATCAAAAATTTCGTTAGGCAAACCAATAATCATCAGGTTCTCGCCCAACTTGCTTCTAACATTAAACTTAGCGATTTCACCATCGGTCACATCAAGTGTGATGTCAGAAAAAATCCAGTTATTTTTTTCAAGAGAAGCCCTTGCCAAAATAGAAAGGTCAGCTTCTATGGCTTGATCAATACTACATTTACCGACATCAAAGCGCGACATCCACAAGTTCGGCACAACAAAACGCCCTTCCGAAACAGGAACAACAGTTGCTTGAGTTCCAAGGAACTGACGCAAAGTCGTTAAATTAAGCTCATTAGATGTTGTGAGAACACGACCGATAATTCCTGCCTGAGATGTATTAACGGTGCTAAAGTCAAAAGTATCAAGCGCGGCTTGCCAGTTAATAGATTCTTCTTTGTCGTTCGGATAAACACGAAAGACATTGACATCATAAGCCACCAATATAGGACTCCCTTTGAAATAATCAACCAAATCCATAATTTTCTGCTTTGTTTCATAGTCAGCCGTAAAAGTAATGGAATAATCACCCCAGTCAGTAACAATATCCGTAATTCCGGCACCTCTGATAACATCAAGCAAACCAAGAATAATCTGGCGAGATTTCGGCACATAAAGCGTAAAGCTGGCTCTGCGAGAAAGGCGCATAACTTTCTGTTCGCTGTTGTAAGAATAAAAAATTTCGGCCGCATCGGTAATCATTTTGACAACGTCGGAAAACTCACCACTTAAATTTTCACCGGAAATACGCGCATAAGGACCATCTTTTGCAATCAGGTGAATACCTGCTTCTTTATCGAGCTTGAGCAAAGCCTTTTGCGCCTCCAAAGACTTGAACGAAAACCCATTAACCTCAAAGCGCGGCAACATGTCATTTCTGCCGTTTTGAATAAGGTTAAAAGAAGATGCATTGTAAGGAATAGCCGTAATAAGAGCTTGGGTATTCCATCTGACTCTACAACGCAAAGGCGTTTCCAAATCAAGCTCAGCAGCACCTTTCGTAGTTTTAATGATATCAGGGTTACGAGGCACCACAAAATCAAAATCAAGCTCCTCTGCCGGTGCAACAGGCAAAGTATCTTGCGTACCAAAATCAGAGTTTCTTGAACAAGCCGACAAAAGAACCCCAAACGCTAAAACTCCACAACAACATTTGCCGGCAATTTTGAACAAATACTTCATGCGACTAAGATTCCCCTGAAGGATTAATGTTATTTTCTTTTAATAGTTTTTCCATAAGTTGATCCATATTCATGCCGGCCCCAACGGTAGGATCTTCGGTTTTTGAAACAGGGCCGAGCGCGTCTTTCATTTTATTAAGCTCAGAAGCATCTTCTTTAATCATGTCTGGAGACGAATTTTTCTGAAGCTCGAGCTGATATTCTTTCAAATCTTTCTTAAAAGCGGCAAGCCCACCCTTAATTTTTTGTTCAACATAAGGATAAAGCTCTTTGTGTGAAAGAACAAAGTCGCCGACTTCGCTGATTTCTTCAAGAACATCAAGAATATAACTGTAAAAAGGGTATTCTTCAATTGCAATATTACCCTTTCTGACGCATCTTGCTGCGATTCTCGAAACTGTACGATCATAATAATCGCGCAGCAAAATATAATTATTAAGATACCATAAAACCTCCGCAGAAACGGGAGGAAGATGAGCGGTATTATTCTGTTCCATGGAGCACTCCTTCACAAAACAGTTTAAAATAGGGATAAGTTTTTGTAAATTCTTTTATAGTCGCTTTTACACAACAATATCACGGCTATGCCGAAAAAAACGGATCAGAAGCCGAAGTATCATCGCTTCCGCTCAGCTTTATGGACGGAACAAAAGTCTCTTCAGGCTTTTTTTCCATCTGTGGAAACTCTACTTTTTCTGCCAAGTCTGGATTAAAGCTGCTTTTAGATGTTTCCGGAATTGTTTCCTGCGGAGCTTTTTCTGGCTCCAAATCAAAATAATCATCTTTTAAGACAGACGGAACTTCATCTTTTTCTTCCAAGGAAAAAGGTGGCTCAGAAATATCATTCAAAACGGGCTCTGTTTCAATATTTTGATCAGCATTTGATTCTAGGGGAGCTGAAGAAAATTCTACAGACTCTTCATCAACAGCCGCAGGCTCGTCATTAAGGATAACGTCATCGCTAGGGGAGGTCTCTTCGACATATTCCCATTCTTGCCCATCACCGGCAGAAGCATCATCTTCGACATATTCCCATTCTTGCCCATCACCGGCAGAAGCATCATCTTCAACATATTCC